>NZ_JBFAMX010000065.1:0-32206 GCF_040659615.1 Nonomuraea sp. NPDC049784 | reverse complement strand
GAGGTTGCCGTTGTCCGGCCAGCTGTTGAGCGGCGCGAAGCGCTGCTGGCCGGCCCCGGCAACCTCGACAAGGCTCGCCGGCTGCTGTGGCCGGTCAAGAAGAAGTACGGCCAGAAGATCTCGTGGGCCGACCTCATGATCCTCACCGGCAACGTCGCCCTGGAGTCGATGGGCTTCAAGACCTTCGGCTTCGCCGGCGGCCGCGCGGACGTCTGGGAGGCCGACGAGGACGTCTACTGGGGCCCCGAGTCCACCTGGCTCGGTGACGAGCGCTACACCGGCGACCGGGAGCTGGAGAACCCGCTCGCCGCGGTCCAGATGGGCCTCATCTACGTCAACCCGGAGGGCCCGAACGGCAACCCGGACCCGCTCGCCGCGGCCCGCGACATCCGCGAGACGTTCCGCCGGATGGCGATGAACGACGAGGAGACGGCCGCCCTGATCGTGGGCGGTCACACCTTCGGCAAGACCCACGGCGCGGGCCCGGCCGAGAACGTCGGTCCCGACCCCGAGGCTGCCCCGATCGAGGCGCAGGGTCTCGGCTGGAAGAGCACGTTCGGCACCGGCAAGGGCGCCGACGCGATCACCAGCGGTCTCGAGGGCATCTGGACCAACACCCCGATCACGTGGGACAACAGCTTCCTCGAGATCCTGTACGGCTACGAGTGGGAGCTGTTCCAGAGCCCCGCCGGCGCGAACCAGTGGCGGCCCAAGGAAGGCGCCGGTGCGGGCACCGTACCCGACGCCCACGACGCGTCGAAGAGCCACGCCCCGACGATGCTGACGACCGACCTCGCGCTCCGCATCGACCCGGTCTACGAGCAGATCACGCGGCGCTGGCTCGAGAACCCCGACGAGCTGGCGGACGCCTTCGCCCGCGCGTGGTTCAAGCTGACCCACCGCGACATGGGCCCGATCGTGCGCTACCTCGGCCCGGAGGTCCCGGCCGAGACGCTGCTGTGGCAGGACCCCCTGCCCGCGGTGACGCACGAGCTCATCGACGCTGAGGACGTCGCCTCCCTCAAGGGCCAGATCCTCGCCTCGGGCCTGTCGGTGTCCGAGCTCGTGTCCACCGCATGGGCGTCGGCCTCGTCCTTCCGCGGCAGCGACAAGCGCGGCGGCGCCAACGGCGCCCGCATCCGCCTCGAGCCGCAGAGCGGGTGGGAGGTCAACGACCCCGACCGGCTGGCGACCGTGCTGGGCACCCTGGAGGGGATCCAGAAGGCCTTCAACGGCGCCCAGACCGGCGGCAAGCAGGTCTCGCTCGCCGACCTGATCGTGCTCGCCGGTGCTGCGGGCGTCGAGCAGGCCGCCAAGAGCGCCGGCTTCGACGTCCAGGTCCCCTTCACGGCGGGCCGCGTGGACGCGGCGCAGGAGCAGACCGACGTGGAGTCGTTCGCCGCGCTCGAGCCGGCCGCTGACGGGTTCCGCAACTACCTCGGGAAGGGCAACCGGCTGCCGGCCGAGTACCTGCTGCTCGACCGGGCCAACCTGCTGACCCTGAGCGCCCCCGAGATGACGGTCCTCGTCGGTGGCCTCCGCGTCCTGGGCGCGAACCACCAGCAGTCGCCGCTCGGCGTCCTCACCACGACCCCCGGGTCTCTGACGAACGACTTCTTCGTCAACCTGCTCGACCTGGGCACGACGTGGAAGGCGACGTCCGAGGACGCGAACACGTTCGAGGGGCGCGACGCCGCCACGGGCGAGGTCAAGTGGACCGGCACCCGGGCCGACCTGGTCTTCGGGTCGAACTCCGAGCTGCGCGCGCTCGCGGAGGTCTACGCGAGCGATGACGCGAAGGAGAAGTTCGTGAACGACTTCGTCGCGGCGTGGGCCAGGGTGATGGACCTGGACCGGTTCGACCTCGTCTGATCGAAGACGTCCGGGCCGACCTGGACGTCATCGGCACGCGGCCCTCTCGACCTAGAGAGGGCCGCGGGCCCCCACTCAGAACATCCCGTTCGGGATCGCTGCGGGTGCGGGCACGGGTTGGACCACATCCCAGTGCTCGACGATCTGCCCGTCCACCAGCCGCCACACGTCCACAACCGCAAGCCCGCGCTCGTCCCCGGCCGGGATCATGTGGTAGTGCAGCACCACGTGGTCGTCCTCGGCGACGACCCGCTTGAGGTGGAGCCGGGATTTGGCGACCGGGGAGTTCGCGATGAACTCGATGAACGCGTCCCGGCCGGATGGGTTCCCCGGGCTGTGCTCCACGAAGTCCTCCCGGATCAAGGTGCGCAGTATCTCGACGTTGCCTGCCGCGAACTCCGTGAAGCCGCGCAGGACGAGTTCCTTGTTGCGTTCGGTGACGCTGATCTCCGTCATGCGAACCACCATCGCGGCGCGCGCTCGGCCTGTCGATTACATGGGATGTAATGGACGGGCCGGCTGCACTCCCGGCGCCCACATTCACTTGCTTGCCGAGATGTGGTCGTCGCCTGCGGCGATGAACCGGAGGATACGTTCCGTCACGAGATCCACGAGGTCCATCGGTAGCGCGTGTCCGGCCCCCGTGAAAGCCGCCGGGCTGCTGGCCATGACCAACGGGCTCGTCTCGAGCGTGCTCGGGACACAACGTACCGGCGAGGCGGCTCTGGCCATCCTCACCGGCCATCTCGATGAGCTGTTCCGCTCGCGACGATCGGCCGCCGGATGAGGTGGTGAGGACGGCGACGACTCAACCCGCAGCTGGACGGGGCCTACGACGGTTCGGCGCGTGTTGCCCGGTCGAAGAGCTCGACCAATTCGTTCGCGCATTGGTCCGGGTCCAGGCCGTTGATGAGGCGGTCTGCCATTCTGTCGATGGACGCCCGCAGGACCGTGCTCATCAAGACGCCGTCGAACTCCCGGAACGCCCCCGTACGCTGCCCGTCCGTGAAGAGCGCCACCAGCCTGGCGATCGCGGCATCCCGCTCCTGGCCACCGATCGGCACCTGGTTGAACGCGATCTGTTGCACTGCTCGCACGTGGTCGGGATGGGCGGCGATGAACGCGATGTTGGCCCTGATGAACGCCTCGAGCTGCGCGCGGGCCCCGGAGGCGGCGTCCAGCGCCGGACGCATGAAGGCGGCCGCGTCGGTGATGACCTGGTGGACGACGGCCTCGAACAGTTGCTCCTTGTTGGAGAAGTGGTAGGAGATCAGCCTTTTGCTGCTGAGCCCGGCGTGCTCGCAGATGGCCTCGAACGTGGTCTCCGCGTAGCCACGCCGGGCGAGCACCGCGATCGTGGCGGAAGCGATCTGTGCTTTGCGGGCCTCGGTGGCCGCCCGGCGGGTCCCGGAGATCTTCATGTCAGCCCAGCTTGCCACGCTTTGGAAACGCCTGCCGTACGGCACGTCGGTTGACCAGGAGAGCGACGGCGGCGACCAGCACGCCGACCACGGCCTGCTCCGCCTTCATCCAGCCGGGATAGCCGCTGTCCGGCGCGATGAGGATGAGCACGATCCCGATGGGGGCGGCGATGGAGATGAAACGGATGCGTACGTAGGCAGATCTCTTGCCCCGCGCTGCCTGCCCCGCCAGGGCGACGAGCCAGAGGGCGGCCACTGCCACAGCGGCGCCGCGTAGCCACACCACCCAGTTGCCGCCGATGACGGCGGCCACGCCGAGCGTCGTGATCGAGATGACGAGCACGGAGACGAAGAGACCCCGGACGAGGTCCCAGACTTTGTTATCCATGCGAATAAATTTAAACGCCCGGATAACAAACCGCAAGCGCCGGCAATGGCGAGGGCCGGGCCGCGGGTCAAGCAGGGACCTGACGCTGGAGCAGGTGCGATGGACGGGCGCCTGGGAGGTGGGTACGGCAGGCGGATACAACTGGAGGATGCATAGCGATCGCACGGTTGGTGACCTGCTGCGGGAGTGGCGGCATCGTCGCCGCCTGAGCCAGCTCGACCTGGCCATACAGGCGGACGTGTCCAGCCGTCACATCAGCTTCGTCGAGACGGGACGTACGGTCCCCAGCCGCGCCATGCTCCTGCACTTGGCCCAGCACCTTGACGTTCCCCTGCGCGAACGCAACCGGCTCCTGGTCGCCGCCGGATACGCCCCCGCCTACGAACGGCGCCCGCTGGAGGATCCGGACCTGGCCAAGGCATACGAGGCCATCCGAGGGGTCCTCGGCGGGCATGAGCCGTTCCCCGCCGTCGTCGTGGACCGCCGCTGGAACGTGCTGCTGACCAACTCCGCCATGAAGATCTTCCTGGACGGGGTCGATCCGGCGCTGCTGGAGCCGCCGGTCAACATGATGCGGCTGGGCCTGGACCCGCGCGGGTTCGCGCCCCGGTTACAGAATCTGGGGCAGGTGCGGGCGTACCTGCTGCCCCGGCTCGCCCGCCAGGCGGCCCGCACGGGGGACCCCGAACTGAGCGCGTTGTACGAGGAGCTCCGGTCTTATGGCCCCGAGGACCACCCGCCTACCGCGGGGCCCACTGACATCGCCATGCCCATCCGGCTCCGGCACGACGGTGTCGAGCTCTGCTTCTTCAGCACGATCACGACGTTCGGCGCGGCTTTCGACATCACGCTCGAAGAGATCGCCGTCGAAGCCCTCTTTCCTGCTGACGCCGAGACCGCCGAATACCTGCGGCGGTCGGCGGCTGCCTGACCGACTCGTAGATCGACGTGCAGGAAGTATGACAGGTGGCGCTTCTATGTCCGCGCAGGACTTTCACGAGCGATGTCGACCAGAGCATGAGCCCGTCGGGGCCGCCGCCCAACGAGGGGACGCGGGATCGCCTAGAACGCGGTGGAGGGGAAGGTGATGCCCTCCACCGTGACCTTCCTGCCCGAGCACGACACCTTGGGCGAGTCCGTTCCCGGCACGATCACCGTCAGCAGGGACTTCGCCGCCGGTGACACCACCACATTGGTGGGCTGCTTCGACAGGTACGTGGGCGAAACCCACCCCAGCTTCCCGCCGCGTTCCACCTTCTGCCCCCCGACCCGGTCGCACGACGGCGACAGCTGCAGCAGGGTGACCTTGAACTTGCCGTCCCCGAGCACCACCTTGCCGCCGCCGTTGGACACCAGCTTGAGCGACGGGCTGAAGCGCCACAGGTTCCTGATCTTCTTGCCGCCCGACGCCGTGTCCAGCACCGCCATCAGGTCCTCGCCGTGGTTAACCAGCACCGACCTGGTACGGCTCACCCCGTATGCCTTGTCCGTCAGCTTGAACGACTGCCGGTCCTTGTCGTACTTCGAGCCGACGAGCTTGGAGGAGGTGCGCGGGTGGAAGCGGGCGCCGACCACCGTCGGGACGTTGTGCGCCTCGGGCGAGAGCGTCCAGTAGCGGTAGGAGCTCTTCTCGTAGGAGTGGAAGCCGCCGTCCACCAGGATGTCGCGTCCCTGCGCGTAGTACGTGACGCCCAGGTGATCCTCGTGGCCGTGGAACTTCATCCCGGGCCCGAACCTGATCGAGTAGTAGGCCGAGTCCGGCTTGTCCCAGGCCGTGCGGCCGAAGACGTACCCGGCCCGGTACGTCTTGACCTCCTGCTTCGGCGTCCCCGTATCGATCTTGGGCTCGGTCTCGGCGGTGCCGTCGCCGATGGGAACCATGTAGCCGTTCGGCATGGTCGCGTGGGCGACGAAGTCCTTCAGGGCATCGGCCCGCTTGGCGATCTCGCCGGGCACCTTCCTGCCGCACGCCTTCATGTTGGCCATCGCGACCTGCAGCCGGTCGTACACGTACACCGCATAGCGGGGCGCCTGCTCCATGAGCGCGCCCTGCGAGTCGACGTCGAGCTTCACCGTGCCGGTCAGGCGGCTGGAGGCCAGGTTCGTCCAGTCCTTACGGCCGTAGCGGCAGCCGATGCCCATGAGGGCGATGTCCTGGTCCATGCCGTGGTTGTGGCCCTTCTTGTAGAGCCGCGAGTCCGACAGGAGCTTGGCGTGATCGGCCAGGCTGTCCTTGAGCCAGCTCTCGTTGACGTGCATGCTCAGGCACAGCAGCGGCTGCGTGCGCAGCGAGACGGGGTGGTCCTGCCACACGTACGGCTTCGTGCCGCCCGCGCCGCGCTTGTTGTGCGCGACCCAGTCCTTGGCGATCTCGGTGGCACGATCCAGGTAGCGCTGCTCTCCGTTGTTCTCGTAGGCGACGACCAGCGTGCCCATCCAGCGCAGCGACTGGAACACGAACTCCCACGAGCGGTTCTTGTACGGGCTCGCGCTCCAGTCGATCTTCTTGCCCAGCTTGTACGCGGGCAACCCGACCAGCGAGATCTCGCCCGTCATGACGTCGTCGGCCGTCGGCGTGCCGGGCAGCCAGTCCCCCTGGCACTCCGCGGTACGGGTCACTTTGTCGGCATGCGCGGGGCTGACTAACCCGCCGAGTGCCAGCATGAGGGCAAGAGGTATCGCGAGCCGGCGCACGCCAGTTCCTTTCGGGACAAAAAGTGAAGGCGGAACATGCTGTCCGAATCGCGATCAAGCGGTCAAGCTGTGTGTCGGATTCGTTAGACGCTCGATGCCCGAGCGAGGTGGCGACATGCGGGTGCCCAGGATGGCGGAGACCGTACAGGTCAGGACATGCTTGTCCCGTGACATTCGACGACCTCGTGATTCCGGACACGCCCGCCTGCCGCGGCGCGCTGGAAGTGGCCACCCGCTACCACACGCCCTCGCTGCTCAACCACTCGATCCGCGCCTACCTGTGGGCGGCCGCGTACGCGCGCGACCACGGCATCGCGTTCGACGCCGAGCTGCTGTACGTGGCGGCCATGCTGCACGACATCGGGATGGCCGCGGAGTTCGACAGCCACACCGTGCCCTTCGAGGAGGCCGGCGGGCACGTGGCGTGGATCTTCTGCGCCGGGGCCGGTTGGTCGCCCGAGCGGCGGGTACGCGCCGGCGAGGTGATCATCCGGCACATGTGGGACGAGGTCCCGGTGGAGGAGGACCCGGAGGGCCACCTGCTGGAGCTCTCGACCGGCATGGACATCTCGGGCCGCCGTACGGATGAGATCCCCGAGGCGATACGGCGGGAGGTCCTCGAGCGCTACCCGCGGCTGGAGATCGCCAAGGAGTTCAGCGCGTGCATCTCCGAGCAGGGCACGCGCAAGCCGTCGAGCATCGCCGGTCAGTTCGTACGCAACGGCATCGTGGACCGTATCGCCCGCAACCCGCTGGACGCCTAACCCTCGGCAGGCTTGGGGCCGGTGCTCTCGGCGACCTCGAACGACCACAGCTCGGAGCCGGTCGCCGCGGGGCCCTGCCCATGGCCGTGCCCGTGGCCCTGCGTCTGCGCAGCCTGGGCCGCCTGGGCGTGCCCACGCTGGAACGCCTGGCCCTGCTGCCACTTCTGGAAGTCCTCCTCGCTCCGCCAACGGGTGTAGACGAGGTAACGCTCCGTGCCCTCCACCGGCCTGAGCAGCTCGAACCACTCGAACCCGTCGGCCGACTCCACCATCCCGGCGCGGTTGGAGAAGCGACGTTCGAGCTCTTCGCGCATGTCGGCGGGCACGTTCAGCACGTTGATCTTCACGACGGACAACCGGAAACCCCTCTCGTCAGCGCACCACCCGGTGCGGGGCTGGTGAGGGCTCCAGGCTAACGCGGGCCATCGCCGGCACATGATCCCGGTCCAGCGCGTCGCGCATGTGCGGCAGCGCCACCGTGGACAGGTGCCGGCTGAGCTCGCCGATGGGGGCGGACTCGTCGGCGACCACGCGTAGTCGCACTTCAGGGCGGCTCGGCGAGCCCACCAGGTCCGCGTCGGCGCGGAGCACGATCGGGCTCGACTCGACGTCGGCGGCGATCGCGTGCGCCATCCCCGGTGCCGACACCTCGGTGATGCCGGTCGGTGACCTCTCCAGCTGTACCGCGCCGTGCGAGATCTCACTGCGTCCCTGCACGAACAGCCACCGCAGCGCCAGCAGCGCCAGCGCGATCGACACGAGGGCCACGAGCCACCAGATCCCCGGGCTGTTACGGGTGAAGAACCCCCGTACGCCGTCGTCCACGATCGGCGTCCGCGCGGATCCCCAGGCGCCCAGCCCGCGGGCCAGCGCGAGCCCACCCAGGACGACCAGCGCCAGCCCGACCAGGGCCAGTCCCCACCGGTTCCCCCTGCTGGTCTTCCTGTTCACTTGCGCTCCTTGACGTTCACGGCCACCCGGTACGGCTCCACGGGGTTCAGCCCCGCCAGCCTGGTGAGCACGGCAGTGCGTACCTCCTGGGCGAACCTCTCCTTGTCCCACCCGGACGTGGCCGGTGTGACGGCGACCGTGTGGCCGCGGATCGTGGCGCGGGCCGAGTGCACGCCCGGCACCTCCTCGGCCGCGTGCGCCAGGGCTCTGGTGACGCTCTTGGGACGCAGGCCGATGATCACGTCGGGGTCGCCGCTGCGTACGGGCACCATGCCCGGCCGCCCCGGGACCAGGGCGGTGACCAGCAGCGCGAGCCCGATCAGCGCCGCGACCGCCGAGCCCAGCAGGAACAGCGGGTTCGACCACAGCGTGGAGGCCGCCCAGCCGAGCATCCGGTCGTACGGCACCAAACGCAGCGGGCGGCCGGCCAGCCCGGAGATCGTCTCGGCGGCGACCAGGAGGCCCAGGAGCGCCAGCAGGACGGACACCACGATGGCCGGAACCCGCCTGTTCGGGCGGAACGCCCGCACGGCCGCCCGGTCGGCGGCTCTGTCGCGCGTCACCTGGCGCGTGCCTCCGACCTCGGGCGGCACGCCCTCGGAAGGCCCGCTCTGGGCAGGCCCGCCCGGGGGAGCCTCGCCCTCGGCAGGAACGGCGCAAACCTCCTGCTTCGGGAACTGCTCGGTCATGGCAGCTCGCCACCGAGGTCGATCATGGTCACGTCCAGGCGGGTGACGTTCAGGCCGGTCTGGGCGGTGATGCGGCCGATCACGTGCTCCCTGAGCCGCGCCGCCACGGCACGCAGCGGCGACGGGTAGGCGACGCTCACGTTCAGCCGGACCGTGGCCTGCTCGCCGCGGACCTCGGCGCTCGACGAACGCGTCCAAGGCCGGCCTCCGAGATGCACCTCCCGCACCTCGGGAACCTCCTCGGCGGCACAGCAGGCGATCTTGATCACCACCCGGCCGGCGATCTGGGTGTGCCCGCGCAACTCCGGCGGCGGCTGGGGTGCGGGACGCTGCGCGGGCACCGTCACAGTGCCGGCGCCGGTGGCAGTGGTCATCTCCGCCTCTCGGATGAGAGTTTCAGCTGGCCGGTCTCGGCGATCCAGCCGACCAGGAAGCCGACCGCGCCGAGCACGAGCACGAGCAGGAACGCGAAGAGCCCACCGAACGCTGCGACGAGCCCGAGAATGATGCCGGCGGCCATGCCGATCACCGGCCACCAGTGGATGTTGTTCATGGTCCCTCCACGACGTCGTGGATGCGCACGTTCACCTGGCGGTCTCCGGCCAGGTCCAGCACGGCCCGCCGTACCTCGTCGGCGGTCTCCGGGAGCGGGCGGTCCAGCGTGGCGACGATCGCGATCTCCACCGCGCGGTCGTTCACGGAGACGCCCATGAGCCGTTTGCCCGGCAGGTACGTGGCCACCGTCCCGAACGGGCCACCGGACAGCCCGGCCACGCCCTGACACGATCGCGCCCGCTCGGCGATCGCCGACGCCTCGCCGGTGCCACCGCCCACGGCGGCCGTCCCGGCGCCGGCCCCCGGAGCCTGGCCGGTGTCCGTCATTGGACCCGCGGCTCCGGCTCGGCCTGCTCGCCGCGGCCCCTTTCGGTCTCCCGCTCGCGGTCCGGCTCGGGCAGGTGGATGTCGTCGACCCTGATGTTGACCTCGGTCACCTCGAGCCCGCACATCCGCTCGACCGCGTTGATGACGTTCTTCCGCACCGCGCCCGCCAGATCGGGGATCGCCGTCCCGTACTCCGCCACGAGGTCGAGGTCGATGGCGGCCTGCCGCTCGCCCACCTCCACCGACACGCCCTGCGAGACGCTCTCCTCGACGCCGACCATGCCGCGCATGCTGCCGAACGCACGCGCCGCGCCGGCGCCCATGGTGTAGACACCGGACACCTCACGAGCGGCCAGTCCGGCGATCTTGGCGACGACACCGTCCTCGATGCTGGTGGTGCCCCTGTCGGTGACCAGTGCGGTCCCCGTGCCGCCCTCGTACGTCCTGGCCCTCGGTACGGTCGCGGCCTGACCGGCTTCCGTGGCCTGGTTAGACATTGTGTCCGACACGACCGTCACCCCCCTGTTTGTCCTCACTAGTAGTGACCCATAACCACACGGACACCCCTGATACCCAACAAAACGGACTTTGGGGACATTCATCGACAATTCCTGACCCGTTGGGGGTGACGTGCGGCACGAGGCGGCGTGCGTTGGGCGGAGCCTCACGGCGGCGGCGATAGCCTTGTCGGGTGCGTATAGCGAGGTTCTCCACAGGCGAAGGCGTGTCGTTCGGCGTGGTCGAAGGTGGTCCGGGTGAGGAGTTCGTCTCCACGGTCGCCGGTCACCCGTTCGGCCAGGTGCAGTTCACCGGCGAGCGGTTCCCGCTGTCGCAAGTGAAGCTGCTGGCCCCGATGCTGCCGAGCAAGGTGGTCGCCATCGGCAGAAACTACGCCGAGCACGCGGCGGAGCTGGGCAACGAGGTGCCCGAGGAGCCGCTCATCTTCATGAAGCCGTCGACGTCGGTGATCGGGCACGGCGAGAACATCGCGTACCCCACGACGCTGTCCGACCGCGTCGACTATGAGGGCGAGCTGGCCGTGGTGATCGGCAGGCTGTGCCGCGAGGTGCCGGTCGAGCGGGTCAAGGACGTCATCTTCGGCTACACGTGCGCCAACGACGTCACCGCCCGCGACCTGCAGAAGAAGGATGTGCAGTTCACCCGGGCCAAGGGGTTCGACACGTTCTGCCCGCTCGGGCCGTGGATCCAGACCGACCTCGACGCGAGCGACCTGGCCCTGACGACCACGGTCAACGGCGAGATCCGGCAGAGCGGGCGCACGAGCCAGCTCATCAACGACATCCCGGCGCTGGTGGCGTACGTCAGCGCGGTCATGACCCTGATCCCGGGCGACGTCATCCTGACCGGCACTCCCGCGGGCGTCGGCCCGCTCCAGGTCGGTGACGAGGTCAGCGTCGGCATCGAGGGCATCGGCACACTCACGAACAAGGTGGTCTCCCGTGACTGAAGTACGGGTGCGGTTCGCCCCGTCCCCAACCGGCATGTTTCATGTGGGCAGCGCCCGAGCCGCTCTGTTCAACTGGGCGATTGCCGAGCAGTCCGGGGGGCGGTTCATCCTGCGCATCGAGGACACCGACGCCACGCGTAACCGGCCGGAGTGGACAGAGGGCATCATCTCGGCCCTCGACTGGATCGGCATCAACGGCGGCAACCCGACGTTCGAAGGCCCCTACTTCCAGTCGGCCTACGAGCCTCAGCACCGCGAGGCCGTGGCCAAGTTGCTGGCCGACGGTAAGGCCTACTACTGCGACTGCACCCGTGAGGCGCTCGTCGCCCGCACCGGCTCCCAGGACAAGGGCTACGACGGCTACTGCCGCGAGCGTGGCCTCACCGCGGGCGCGGTCCGCTTCCGCACCCCCGACGAGGGCGCCACGGTGGTGGAGGACCTGGTCCGCGGCCGAGTGGAGTTCCCCAACAAGGCCCAGGAGGACTTCGTCATCGCGCGCAGCGACGGCTCTCCGCTCTACGTGCTGGCCAACGCCGTCGACGACATCACGCAGGGCGTCACCCACGTCGCGCGCGGTGAGGAGCACCTGCCGAACGCGGTCCGGCAGGAACTGCTCTGGCCCGCGCTGGGCGCCACGCCTCCGGTCTGGGCGCACCTGCCGGTGATCGTCAACGAGCAGCGGAAGAAGTTGTCGAAGCGCCGCGACAAGGTGGCCCTGGAGGACTACCGCGCGGAGGGTTACCTCCCCGAGGCCATGGTCAACTACCTCATGCTGCTCGGCTGGGGGCCCGGCGAGGACCGCGAGATCATGCCGTGGTCGGAGATGGTGCCGCTGTTCAAGCTGGAGGACGTCAACCCGTCAAACGCGTTCTTCGACGAGAAGAAGCTGCGCGCGTTCAACGGCGAGTACATCCGGGCGCTGCCTCTGGAGACGTTCGAGGCTCGCTGCGCGCCCTACCTCGATCCCTCATGGGACCGAGAGCGGTTCAGCAAGGTCGCGGCGCTGGCTCAGACCCGCATCTCCGTGCTGTCGGAGATCCGGCAGAACGTCGACTTCCTCTTCCTCGAGGAGCCGGTCTTCGACCAGGTGTCCTGGGACAAGGCGATGAAGAACTCCCCGGTGGAGATCCTCACCGACTACCTGGCCAGGCTGGAGACGGTGAGCTGGGACCCCGAGTCGCTCAAGGAGGCGCTGGAGGAGGTCGGCGCGGCCCACGGGCTCAAGCTCGGCAAGGCCCAGGCGCCGGTACGCGTGGCGATCACCGGCCGGACGGTGGGCCTGCCGCTGTTCGAGTCCATCGAGGTGCTCGGCCGCGAGCGCGCCCAGGACCGCCTGCGCGCCGCCCTGGCCCGCCTCCGCGGCTGACCCGATGCCCGGCGGCCCGGAGGCGGGTCGCCGGGCGCCCTTCTTCCGACTGTCCTCGGCGCGCTTCCCGTGCCCCTCGATCCTTCTAGTGCGGTGGATGGAGGGTGCCGGGAAGACGCCGTGACGTTCGGAAAGCCCCGGTCTGAGGATTCAGTCGAGGCCGCGGCGGGCGAGCAGCGGCTGGATGCTGGGCTCGCGCCCGCGGAAGTTGCGAAAGGCGGTCAGCGGGTCGAGGCTGCCGCCCCGGGAGAGCAGCTCGCGGCGGAAGTGGTCGCCGTTGGCCCGGATGAGCCCGCCGTTCTCCTTGAACCACTCCACGCTCTCCGCGTCGAGCACCTCGCTCCAGATGTAGGAGTAGTAGCCGGCGCTGTAGCCGCCGGAGAAGATGTGCGCGAAGTAGTTGGTCCGGTAGCGCGGCCTGACCTGCGGTACGGCGATCTGGGCGGCTTCCAGGGCCGCGGACTCGAACGCCTCGGGGTCGGCCACCGTCTCACCTGCCGCCAGCTTGTGCCAGGTCCAGTCGAGCAGCGTGGCGGCCAGGTATTCGACGGTCTTGAAGCCCTGGTTGAACTTCTCCGCCGCCTTCAGCTTCTCCACCAGCTCGGCCGGCATCGGCTCGCCGGTCTCGTGGTGCTTGGCGTAGTTGGCCAGCACCTCGGGCCAGGTCGCCCACATCTCGTTGACCTGCGACGGGTACTCGACGAAGTCGCGCGGCACGGTGGTGCCTGACACGCGCGGGAACCGTACCTGCGAGAAGAGGCCGTGCAGCGCGTGGCCGAACTCGTGGAAGGCGGTGTTCACCTCGTCGTACGTCAGCAGCGTCGGCCCGGAGGCGGGCTTGGTGACGTTGAGGTTGTTCATCACCACGGGCTGCAGCCCGAACAGGAACGACTGGTCCACCAGGTTGTTCATCCACGCCCCGCCGCGCTTGGTCGCCCTCGCGTACGGGTCGAGCACGAAAAGCCCCAGCCGGCTCCCGTCCTCGTTGAACACCTCGAACACCGTCACGTCGGGGTGGTATCCGCCGAGGTCGGGCCGCTCGGTGAAGGTGACGCCGTACAGCTTCCCGGCCGCGAAGAAGATGCCGTCACGGTAGACGCGGTTGAGCTCGAAGTACGGCCGCATGGCGTCCGCGTCGAAGTCGTAGCGGGCCTGGCGCACCTTCTCGGAGTAGTACGACCAGTCCCACGGCTCGATCTCGAACCCGGCCTGCGCGGTCAGCTCCTCGGCTTCCTTCCGCGCGTTGCGGACGGCGGGGCCGACGAGCTGGCCCAGCATCTCCTCGACCGCCTCGACGGTCTTGGCCGTCTGGTCGGCCACCACGTACGCGGCGTGGCTGGGGAACCCGAGCAGCGCCGCCCGCTCGGCCCGCAGCGCCGCCATCGTGGCCGCCAGTCCGAAGTTGCCCGGCGCCCGGCCCACGCTCAGCTCATACAGCCTGCGGCGCACGTCGCGGTCGGTGAGCAGGGCCAGGCCCGGCTGGTCGGTGAAGTTGAGCAGCGGCAGGACGTACTTGCCGTCCTTGAGCAGCGACTCGATCTTGGCCTGGTCGAAGCCGTCGAGCTCCTTGGGGTCCTCCACGACCAGCGCGGACTCCGTCGAAGCCTTCAGCAGGCTCTGCGCGAACTCCGTCGAGAGCTTCGACAGCTCCTCGTTGAGCTCCCGCAGCCGGTCCTGCTCCGGCTCCGACAGGTCGGCCCCGGCCCTGATGAAGTCTTCCCGGTACTTCTCCAGCAGCCAGGACTCCTCGGGGTCCTCCGTCGTCACCTGCTTGATCCGCGCCCACAGCGCCCGGTTGAGCCGGATGGCATCCATGTGGCGGGTCAGCTGGGGAGAGATCTCCTTCTCGATCTCCATGATGCCGTCTGTGGTGTTGGAGGCGGCAATGCTGAAGAAGACCGTGGCCGTGCGGTCGAGGATCCGTCCCGACCGCTCCAGCGCGGCGATCGTGTTGTCGAAGGTCGGCGGCCCGGGGTCGCCTGCGATCGCGTCGACCTCGGCCAGTTGCTCCGCCATGCCGCGCTCGAACGCGGGCAGGTAGTGCTCCTCGCGGATGTCGGCGAAGGGCGGCAGCTCGTACGGCAGGGTGCTTGGGGCGAAGAACGGGTTACCGGCCAACGGTGGGGCTCCTCCACGTGGTGTTTTGTCCCCTTCAGCTTGGCACGATCAGGCCCGTGCTGTGAGCGGTGGAGGGCGCGTCGGCTAATCGTTTTGGTCTTAGCCCCATAGCTGGGCTATTCTTTCGGACGTCGCCGAGCGCGCCTCATGAGGGGCCGCTAACGGTGGGGTATGGTGTAATTGGCAGCACGACTGATTCTGGTTCAGTTAGTCTAGGTTCGAGTCCTGGTACCCCAGCACTTCTTTATTTCGCCAGTCCGTGCAGGATTTCGGTAATCTCCCGGTACGTTTTCGCCGTCGGCGCATGGGATGCCTCCACCGAGAAGATCTTGAACGTGTTGTCCGGCGTAGCCGCGTCCGCTTCCTTGATCATCCGGTCCTGCAGCGCGAGCGGGATCGTCTTGTCCCGCGTGTGCCTGATGTAGACGCGCGGCACTCGTCCCCACGCCTCCTTGCGCCCCCGAGCGTCGGCGCTCCCCACCTGGAGACTCTCATCCGGCAGCAACGTGTTCAGCATGGCCAGCAGCTCGCCCTCGCTCGCCTCCGCCATGAACGCCGCCTTGACCGCGTCCAGAAACGTCCTGTCGTTCGTGCGCCAGTTCATGCGGATCGCGCCGATCACCCGCGGGTCGGCGATGATGCCCCTCTCCGCCACGCCCGCCGCGAGGCTCTCCTTGCCTTCCGGCGTCGCCAGATAGTCGTTGGGAGAGGGCAGCTTCGTGCAGCAGAACGCCGTGTCGTAGACGAGCAGGTCGATCAGCTCGGGCACCGCGTCGGCCGCCTTCGTGATCGCCGCGCCGCCCAGGCTGCCGCCTACCAGGATCACCGGGCCATGGCCGGAGGCCCGGCGCACGACGTCCACCGTGGCCTCCACATAGTCGTCCAGGGTGACCCCCGCCACCGGCGACGGCAGCGTGGCCAGCTTCTCCAGGTCCTGCGGCGCCTGATAGGCCAGGTGAAACTGCTCCTCGGGGCCGTGGCCCGGCAGGTTCACCCCGACGGTGCGGTGGCCGCGCAGCGTCAGCTCAGAGTCCGCCGCGGCCACGCCGTTCGCGCCGGTCACGAAGACGTACGTGGTCACGTCCTTCCTGGGCTTGGCCGCCGAGGCGCCCCCGGCGCCGGCCCCCGCGACGGCGGCGTACTGGAACATGTCTCTACGGGTCGGAAAGCTCATGACTCGATGTTCGCCCTGTTCAGCCTGGGTGCGCATCGCCTGCCTGGCTCGTCGATCGGTGGATGCCCGGCATCCACCGATCGGTCGATGGCGTGCCAGGCTTGACCTCATGAGCTGGCTCGACGGCCGCGAGCGCTGGGCGTTCCTGGGGCTCGCGTACGCACTGCTCGCGATCTCCACGACCGCGGCCGCCCTCGCGGACGCGCCCACCGGCAGCATGCCCTGGCCGATCCTTCGCTGGCTGGCGGGCCCACTCGTGACCTGGCTCTCGGCAACGGCCGAGCCGGCCACCAGCGCCCTGGCCGCAGCCCCTGCCCTGACCTGGCTGGGGTCGCCCGTATCGGGGTGGCCTGCGCCGGCCTGGCCCGTGGCGGGGTGGCCGGTGCCGGCGTTGATCGCGGTGTGGGTGGCGCCGATCGCGTGGCTCCATCCTCGCCGCGACAAGCACCGCATGCTGGTCGTGAGCCACTACCTCGTCCTGATCGCCCTCGCCGGTGCGCTGACCGCCGCGAGCCCCGCCTTCATCCTGTTCGCCGCGATCGGCTACCCGCTGGCCATCGCCATGCTGCCGGCCCGGCTGGTCATGGCGGGCGTGACGCTCACCGCCATCGTCAACGTGACCGCCCAGGCGGGCCCGGGTGCCGGAGACACCCTCCTCACCGTGATCGCGGGCGTGGCGCTGCCGCTGGTCATCGCCGGTTGGTACGTCTCCAGCGAGCACGACAAACGCCGCCGCCTGGTCGAGCGGCTACGTGCCGCCATGACGGAGAACGCCGACCTGAACGCCAGGCTCCTCGACCAGGCCAGGTCGGCGGGCGTGCTCGACGAGCGGCACCGCGTGGCGGGCGAGATCCACGACACGGTGGCGCAGGACCTCGTCGCGCTGATCGGCCAGCTCGACGCCGCCGATCGCGCCTCCCAGCCCCCCGTGCGCCGCCGCCACCTCGACCAGGCCGCCGAGCTGGCCCGCCGGAGCCTGTCCGAGGCCCGCCGATCCGTACGCGCCCTGCGCCCCGAGCCGCTGGAGAACGCGAGGCTCCCGGAGGCGATCAACGGCATGGCCGAGTCGTGGTCGCAGGCGGCCGGCGTGGATCTGGCGCTCGAGATCACCGGCACCCCGGTCGCCCTGGCCGCCGAGGTGGAGGCCGCCCTCTTCCGCGTCGCCCAGGAGGCTCTGGCCAATGTCGCCAAGCACGCCAGAGCCACCAGGACGGGCCTCACGCTGTCGTACACGGACGAAACGGTCCTCCTCGACATTCGCGACGACGGGGCCGGCTTCGACCCGCAGGAGCCCGCTGACGGCTTCGGCCTGGACGGGATGCGGCAACGCGTGCGTGGCGTCGGCGGCACCCTGGACGTCGAGTCCGAACCGGGTCAGGGCACGGCCGTGGCCGCCGCCGTCCCCGCCATCCCCGCCGAAGACGCTGATGAGACGGCCGGCGCCCTCCACGGAGGAGCCGGGCGAGCTGCGGCGGAAGGACGGCCGGCCGACTGTCAGGTTGGGCGACTGGATCTCCGGGGCGGCCGATCGACCTCCGGAGACGGCGGTGGATGAGACGCTGACGAGGGACGATCGCCCGGGGGAGAGGGACGGATGCCGGTGAGGTTGCTGATAGCGGACGATCACCCCATCGTGCGCGACGGCCTACGCGCGGCGCTCGGCGGGGAGCCCGACCTCGAGATCGTCGGGGAGGCGGCCGACGGCGCGGAGGCCGTCCGGCTGGCCGCCGAGCTCGAGCCCGACATCGTCCTCATGGACCTGCGCATGCCGGGCATGGACGGCGTCACCGCCATCCGCCGCCTCCACGGCACGGGCCCGCGGGTGCTGGTGCTCACCACGTTCGACACCGACGTCCTGCCCGCCCTCGAGGCGGGCGCCAGGGGCTACCTGCTGAAGGACGCCTCTCCGGAGGAGCTGGTGCGTGCCGTCAGAGCCACCCACAGGGGCGAGACCGTCCTCGCTCCCGCCGTCGCGGGCCGGCTCGCCGATCACCTCCGCAAGCCGTCCAGGGGCAGGCTCAGCAAGCGCGAGCTGGAGGTGCTCCACCTCGTGGCGGGGGGAGCGACGAACAAGGAGGCCGCGGCCGGCCTGTTCATCAGCGAGGCCAGCGTCAAGACACACCTGCTGCACATCTACGCCAAGCTCGACGTCCGCGACCGCGCCTCCGCCGTCGCCGAGGCTTACCGCCGCGGCCTCCTCACCCACTGATCTACTTCGGCCACTCGCAACCTGGTCCCCTCCGTCCGCTGGCCAGCCTTGCGCCGCCGAGGTGCCCCTGAGCCTGAGAGGGGTGCACGGTGGGGGTGTGGAGACGTGCCGCGGTCAAGGGCGGAGGCGTGGCGGTGATTTAGGTAGAGTCCGCCCGGCTTATGGATGTCTTTCGTGTTGCGTGGGCAGCTTCCCCCGCTTCGTCGCCCACTCGTCCTCCACCGGAGGTCGCGTCTTTGCGACGCTGTGGACCTGCTCCTCCTTCGTGGCCAGCGTGGGCGGCGCATTCTGGACGTGGTCAAGCGGTACGTCGCGAACCAGAAGAACGTGTAGGCGGGTGGGCTCGTGCTGACCGGACGCAGATACCTGTTGGACCTCACCCCAGGGCAGGAACAGTTCGCGGAGCGCATCGGCGGGGCATGCCGGTCCGTGTGGAACACCGCGCTAGAGCAGCGTCGCGCCTATCGGCGGCGAGGCGCATTCATCGGCTACCACGAGCAGGCCCGTCAACTGGTCGAAGCCAAGGGAGAGTTCGAGTGGCTGACCGAGGCGCCCAGCCACTGCCTGCAGCAGACCCTCATAGACCTGGATCAGGCGTGCTCGCTGCACGGCACGTGGAAGGCCGCTGGAAGTACAAGACCCGCAGCCGTCCCTCGTTCCGGTTCCCGGAGGGGGCAAGATCGCTGTGGAGCGGTTGAACCGTCGCTGGGCGCGGGCGAAGCTGCCCAAGCTGGGCTGGGTCCGGTTCCGCTGGAGTCGCCCGCTGGGCGGGACCGTCAAGAACGCCACCGTGGCGCGAGAGGGCCGACGCTGGTATATCAGCTTCCTGGTCGACGACGGCGAGCAACCTCTCACCCGGCACGCCAGACCAGATACCGGGATCGGCGTGGATCGCGGTGTCGCGAAGATCGGGACCACGAGTGAAGGCCAGTTCCACCACAAGGTGTTCGCCCGTGATCGAGAGGTCGAACACGCAGTCAAGCTGCAAAGGGACTTGGCTCGCACGACCAAGGGCAGCAACCGGCGCACTCGTGCCGCGCGCCGAGTGGGGGCGTTCGCCGCGCGGATCCGCCGACGTCGTGAGGACTTCGCCGCCAAGACCGCGCATGCGCTGACCCGCGACCATGATCTGATCGTGTTCGAGGCGCTGAAGACCAAGAACATGACCGCCACGGCCAAACCCAAGCCGGACCCCGGCAGGCCGGGGACTTTCCTGCCCAACGGGGCGGCGGCGAAATCCGGCCTGAACCGTGCCATCCTGGACAAAGGATGGCATCGGATCGAGCTGACCGTCCGGTCCAAGGCCCGGTACACGGGCACCTGTGTGATCACTGTCAATCCGGCGAACACGTCCATCACGTGCCATGAGTCCAAGAAGGTGGATGCGAAGTCCCGCAAGAGCCAAACGGTCTTCGCGTGCACCTCCTGCCGACATCGTGATCACGCGTATGTGAACGCCGCCAAGAACATCCTCACCGCCGGGAGGGCGGAGCTCGCGCAGGCCAGACCGGTCGCGCGGGTTGGGGCGCGCAAACCACGCAGCCGCGTGGGCCGGAAGGTGAACCGCCAAGCAACAGCGTCTGGAGCCGCTGCGAAGACGGGGTCCCGGACGGCTGGAATCCCCCGGCCTTAGCCGTGGGGAGCGCTTCAAAAGCGGTTTGGAGTGGTCTTCGGGGTGCGGTAGAGTTACCTGCGTTGCCGGGGAGGCCCGGCACCACCCAGCTTGTGGACAGGGTCCCGTCGTCTAGTGGCCCAGGACGCCGCCCTCTCAAGGCGGTAGCGCCGGTTCGAATCCGGTCGGGACTACCACTTGTCACAAGCCCGCGAAGGTCCCGTCGTCTAGTGGCCCAGGACGCCGCCCTCTCAAGGCGGTAGCGCCGGTTCGAATCCGGTCGGGACTACGTCTACTTCACCCGCTCCGGCGCTATAGCCCCGGAGCGTTTCGCTTTTCCGGCCGAAGAGCGTGCCGGTTGACGACTCTCACGGAGCCGGCCCACTTTGCGCTCGTAACGGCGCCCAGCCCCGCACACCACACGACCGTCTCCCTGGACAGAGCCCGGCCATGTGCGGCGGGTGGGCCGGCCGTGCTCCGCCGTAAAACATGAAGGACGAGACGGCCACGGACGGCGCCGCACATGCAACTAGAAGGCCCCCGCGAACAGGAATCCGCGGGGGCCTGGGAAGCGGTTAGGCGGAACGGGCCTTGAAGAGGGCGCGACGGGCTGCCTTGGCGACTTGTTTGTCCGGGTGGACCTGGGAGATCAGGTCCAGCAGTTCCTCCACGTGCGCGTGCGGGATCCGCCAGACCACCTCGAGCAGGCTGTTGACCATCTCGGGCCCGATGTCCCGCAAGCTGCTCACGAACTCCGACCGTCCCAGACCGGCAGAGATCGTCCACATGTCCAGGATCAGCCAGTGCGTGTCGTCCTGAGTGGGCTCGGGCGCCCCCTCGACCTCCAGCTGGCTCAGATGCGTGGCAGCGTAGGGCCGCAGCGAGGGCTGCTTGAGCGCCGCCTGCCAGGCCGGGATGGCGGCCTCGCCCAGCGTGCCGACCACGCTGGCGGCCTGCACCCTGATCAGCGCGTCGCTCTCGTCCTCGGCCGCCGCGTCCAGCAGCTCCTCGGCCGCCTTGCCCGGCTCCCGCAGCCGCATCCAGGCCGCGAACTCCGCGTCGGCCTCGTCCTCCGGCAGCTCCGCGCTGAGCGCCAGCAGCTCGTGGGCGCTCATGGACTCGATCGCGGGCCGCGCGTCCACCTCGATGTCGGAGTCGTCCACCAGGTGGACGACTCCCTCGGTGCCGAGCGGCGTGAGCCGGACGGTGGTGCCGTCGACCTCGACCATGCCGTAGCCGGCCAGCCAGTCGATCGCGGGCGTCAGCGGGTCGCCCGCCGCCTCCCACGCGTCCGCCCCCAGCTCGTCGAGGTCGGCGGCGGCCTCGGCCAGGTCCTGCGCCAGCTCGTCGAAGTCGCGCGACCCGCCCGCCAGCAGCAGGCGGACGAGCAAGCCCCGCGTCAGGCCCGTCAGCGCCATCGTGAGGTCTTCGTCGTCGAGCTCCGGGTCGCCGTAGTCGACCGAGTGGAGGCCCAGCATCCAGGCGTCGAGCACGTCCTCGTCGTCGTCGAACGGCCACTCGGAGGTGTCGTCCTGCACCGCCACCGTGTTGCCCTCGCCCGGCTGGAGGAACTCCAGGTCCACGGCCAGGTTCCAGAGGTTCCAGAGCTGGGGGACCGCCTCGGCGATCGGGCCGTCGGTTTCGGGCCTGGGCAGCCCGACGGTCGCCAGCGCCTCCTCCACCTCGGCGTCGGTGAGCAAGGTGTCCTCGCCCACCCGGCGGCCCGACCCCACCCACAGGGCGAGGTCGCGGGCCTTGGCGACCAGCGGCGCCTGCCGGGCGGCCTCGGCCAGCTCGGTGTCGGGCCGCAACCGGATCGTGTCGAGATCGGCGAGCTCGTCCGCGAACGGCTCGAAATCGCCAAGGTCGCCGACCTCTTCCTCCTCGTCGTCGCCCTCGGTGTCGTCCAGCAGCTCTTCCATGAGGTCGACGAACTCGTCTTCGACGTCGTCCAGCTCCGCCTGCAGATCGGCGAGGGAGTCTGAGCCCTTGGCCAGCCTGCCGGTCTGGGAGAGGAACGTCAGGTACGCGTCCACGGCCGGGAGCATCCCGTCGGCGGCTGCGTCGGGATCCTCCACGACCTTGGGCATGCGGTCGAGCAGCAGGTTACGCAGGTCGGCGCGCTTCCAGGTGCCGAGGTCCTGCGAGAAGGCGAGACGGTGCCAGAGTGCGGCAGGCCCCACGAGCTCGGGGTCGCTTCCGGGCGCGTTCGCACGCGCCCACATGATGAACTCTTCGAGCAGGGGTCGCAGCTCAGTGGCGGCTACCTCGATGCGATCTGTCACGCACTCAGGCTAGTGCGCCCACGAGGCACTCGGCTCCCCAAATACCTGCTTTTGCCGATCATGACGTGCGACGCATTGCCTCCGTTATACGTTCGGCGGCCGCCATAACGGGCACCGCGTGGAGCCGTCCCGGTGCCCTCGTGAGCCGTTCGATGGGGCCGGAGACCGACACGGCCGCGATCACCTTGCCGCCGCTGCCCCTGATGGGGGCCGACACGCTGGCCACGCCCTGCTCGCGCTCGCCGACGCTGTGGGCCCAGCCGCGGCGCCGTACGGAGGCGAGGGTGGCGGCGCTGAACTTGGCGCCGCGCAGGCCCCGGTGCAGGCGATCCGGCTCCTCCCAGGCGAGCAGAATCTGCGCCGCCGAGCCCGCCGTCATGGGCAGCGCCGACCCCACCGGCACGGTGTCCCGCAGGCCGCTGGAGCGTTCGGCGGCCG
This sequence comes from Nonomuraea sp. NPDC049784, assembly GCF_040659615.1. Classification (NCBI taxonomy): domain Bacteria; kingdom Bacillati; phylum Actinomycetota; class Actinomycetes; order Streptosporangiales; family Streptosporangiaceae; genus Nonomuraea; species Nonomuraea sp. NPDC049784. Next base: position 9,875 of record NZ_JBFAMX010000065.1, on the reverse strand, counting down.
CTACGCAGACGCGCTCGTCGCCCTGGCGGCGGTAGAGTTGCGCACTCTCCCCGGTGAGATCCCTGAGCTGCAGCAGCACGGGTGCGGCCACCGCCAGCAGCCGGTCCTCGCCGGCCGCGGTGGACAACTCGGAAAGCCGGGGACCCAACACGAATCTGCCCTGTGTGTCACGACTCACAATGCGGTGATGCTCAAGTGCGACGGCGAGCCGGTGGGCCGTGGGGCGGGCCAGACCGGTGGCCTGGACGAGCTGCGCCAGTGAAGCGGGTCCCGCTTCGAGGGCATTGAGTACAAGAACTGCCTTGTCGAGTACTCCGACTCCGCTAGAGTTGTCCATGTACCGATACTGCCGTCTCGACATATGAGAAAGCAAGTCGGAGGCAAACTCCACGCGAGGGGATATTGGGGCCCCAGCGAGTGATGCGACGGTGCATCGCGAACAACCCAGGAGGAGACATGGGCCGCACACTGGCCGAGAAGGTCTGGGAGCAACACGTAGTCCGGCGCGCCGAGGGCGAACCGGACCTGCTCTACATCGACCTGCACCTCATTCACGAGGTGACCAGCCCGCAGGCGTTCGACGGGCTCCGTCTCGCCGGCCGGAAGGTGCGGCGGCCCGACCTCACGATCGCCACCGAGGACCACAACGTGCCGACCGTGCTCGGCCCGATCTCAGACCCGGTGTCCAAGACGCAGGTCGAGACGCTGCGCAAGAACGCCGCCGAGTTCGGCATCAGGCTCCATCCGATGGGCGACGCCGGTCAGGGCGTGGTGCACATCATCGGCCCGCAGTTCGGGCTGACGCAGCCGGGCATGACGATCGTGTGTGGCGACTCTCACACTTCGACGCACGGCGCGTTCGGCGGCATCGCGTTCGGCATCGGCACCTCCGAGGTCGAGCACGTGCTCGCCACGCAGACCCTGCCCGCGTACCGGCCGAAGACGATGGCCATCGAGGTCTCCGGCGAGCTGCCCGCGGGCGTCACGGCCAAGGACCTGATCCTGGCCATCATCGCCAAGATCGGCACCGGCGGCGGCCAGGGCTACATCGTCGAGTACCGCGGCGAGGCCGTCCGTAAGCTCTCCATGGAGGGCCGGATGACGGTCTGCAACATGTCGATCGAGGCAGGCGCCCGCGCCGGCATGATCGCGCCGGACGAGACCACCTTCGAGTATCTCAAAGACCGCCCGCACGCGCCCAAGGGCGAGGCGTGGGACCAGGCCGTCGAATACTGGAAGTCGCTGCGCACCGACGACGACGCCGTGTTCGACAAGGTCGTGGAGATCGACGCGTCGACGCTGACCCCGTACGTCACGTGGGGCACCAACCCCGGGCAGGGCCTGCCGCTGGGCGAGTCCGTCCCGTCCCCGGAGAGCTTCTCCGACCCCGTCGCCCGATCGGCCGCCGAGCGGGCCCTGGAGTACATGGGCCTGACCGCGGGCACGCCGCTGCGCGAGATCGAGGTCGACACGGTCTTCGTCGGCTCGTGCACCAACGGGCGCATCGAGGACCTGCGCTCGGCCGCTGAGATCCTGCGCGGCCGCCAGGTGAAGACCCGCACGCTGATCGTGCCCGGCTCGATGCTGGTCAAGCTGCAGGCCGAGCAGGAGGGCCTGCACGAGGTGTTCAAGGCCGCCGGCGCCGAGTGGCGCGAGGCAGGCTGCTCGATGTGCCTGGGCATGAACCCCGACACGCTCAAGCCCGGCGAGCGCAGCGCCTCCACCTCCAACCGCAACTTCGAGGGCCGCCAGGGCAAGGGTGGCCGTACCCACCTGGTGTCGCCGCAGGTCGCCGCCGCGACCGCCGTCACCGGCCGCCTCACTGCGCCCGCCGACCTGTAAGGAGACCTCACCGATGGAAGCATTCACCACCCACACCGGTACGGCGGTGCCGCTGCGCCGCAGCAACGTCGACACCGACCAGATCATCCCGGCCGTCTGGCTCAAGCAGGTCAGCCGCACCGGCTTCGAGAAGGGCCTGTTCGCGGCCTGGCGCGAGGACCCGACGTTCGTGCTGAACGACCCGTCCTACGAGGGCGGCTCGATCCTCGTCTCCGGTCCCGACTTCGGCACCGGCTCCTCCCGTGAGCACGCGGTCTGGGCGCTGCAGCAGTACGGGTTCCGCGTCGTGATCGCCGCCCGCTTCGGCGACATCTTCCGCAACAACTCCACGAAGATGGGCCTGCTGCCGGTCGTCCTGCCGGGCGAGAAGATCGAGGCCCTGCAGGCGGCCGTCGAGGCCGACCCGAAGCTGGAGGTCACCGTCGACCTGGCGGAACGCCAGGTCCGCTGGGCCGGCGAGGTCGTGCCGTTCGAGATCGACGACTACACCCGCTGGCGGCTCATGGAGGGCCTTGACGACATCGGGCTGACCCTGCGTCACGCCGACGATGTGGCGGCGTACGAGAATGGTCGGCAGCCATGGCTGCCGACGACCGTCTAGAAGACGACGAACTGGCGCGGCGGTTGCGCGAGGCGCACCGCCGCGTCCGCATGCTCCCCGCGGCGGAGAAGGCCCGGCTGGCCCGCCGTTACCTCGCGATCTGCGACCTGGCGAAGCGGGATCCGGAAAGGGCGGCCGTCCGCTTGGACGCCTTTCTGGCCTCTCTCGACACGCCACGTAGTGGCGAAAATACGCTTGGTGATTGAGTTCCCCCGCGATCCAGCCTACTTTCGAGCGCGTAAGGGGTTTCTACGTCGAACTCGTGAGCTGGAACCCCGAGCCGTAACTGGGGGAGCAGGACTTTCATGAACAAGCGAGAACTCGTCGAGGCCATCGCGGATCGGGTGGGCGACAGGAAGACGGCCACCGAGGCCGTGAACGCGGTCATCGACGCCATCCAGAAAGCTGTGGCCAGCGGCGACAAGGTCTCGATCACGGGCTTCGGCGCGTTCGAGATGGTGAACAAGCCCGCCCGCACGGCCAGGAACCCGTCAACCGGCGCGGAAATCAACGTTCCCGAGAGCTGGGGGCCGAAGTTCCGGCCGGGCTCCGACTTCAAGGAGCTGGTCAACCAGGGCGGCAAGAAAGCCGGAAAGAAGAAGTAATCCCAGCGAGCCAGCACGCCCGGGCCGTCGGCCCGGGCGTTCGCATTTGGCCACGCGATCCGCCGAAAACGCCGGCCCGCCGCTCGCGTGCGGGACCCGTTACTCCGCGTCGCCCGCCGGACCCGGCTCACCGAATGCGTCCGGGACCGGGAAAGTCGAGAGCGTGATGTAGGTGATCTCGCCGGCGGACATCGCGAGGTTGACCCGCTGGCCCGTGCGCAGCAGCCGCAGCGGCCCCGCGTCGAAGGCGGGCGTGCCGAACTCCAGCACGGTCCCGTCGTCCAGGAACACCGTGCCCGAGCGCGTGGCCTCGTCAAAGCTGCGTACCGTCCCCTGCACGTAGATCAGCGTAATTGGTTTGCCCCTCGCCCGGCGAGGCGGCCAAAATCGAAAAGCATGGTGCGTGCGGGCGACTTCTGGCGATTCGTGTGGGCGAACGGTGTCACGCAAATGGGCACCCAGGTCACGGTCGTGGCCCTGCCGCTGGCGGCGCTCCTCACGCTGGACGCCGGAGCGTTTCAGCTCGGCCTGCTGTCGGCGGCCCAGATGCTTGCCTTCCTGCTGATCGGCCTGCCCGCGGGCGTGTGGGTGGACCGGGCGCGGCGCCGCCCGATCCTCATCTGGTCCGACGTCGCGCGCGGCGTGGCGCTGCTGTCGATCCCGGTGGCGGCCTGGCTCGACGTGCTGACTCTGCCGCACCTCTACGTCGTCGCGCTGATGCTGGGAGTGGGCACGGTGTTCTTCGACGTCGCCCACATGAGCTTCCTGCCCGCCATCGTGCCCAAGGAGCGCCTCGAACGCGGCAACGGCCTCCTGGAGGTCACCAGGAACGTCTCGCTGCTCGCGGGACCGGGCGTCGGAGGCTGGGCGGTGGCCGTGTTCACCGCGCCGATCGCGCTGCTCGCCGACGCCGTCAGCTACCTCTTCTCCGCGCTCCTGCTGTCGGGCGTGCGGGCTCAGGAGCATCCGATGCGCGGCGAGCGGGGATTACTGCGGCATGAGGTGGCGGAGGGCATCAAGTTCGTCGCGGGGGAGCCCGTGCTGCGCAGGATCGCGGCCGGCGGCGCGCTGGCCATGGCCGCCAACAGCGTCTGCACGGTCGGACTGCCGCTCTACCTGATCAAGCAGCTCGGCGTCGGCTCGGCCCAGTACGGGCTGCTGCTGTCGGCCGCCGCCGTCGGCTCCCTCGTGGGCGCGGCGCTGGTGGCCCGCGTCACGGCCCGCTTCGGCACCGGCCGCACCCTGTACGGCTCCGCCGTCCTGGCGACCCTGCTCTACCTGCCCGCGCTGGCGACCGGCCCCGGCTGGCGGCTGCTGATCTTCCCGGTGGCCTCGTCGCTGTTCGGCGTGGCCAGCTCGATCTTCGGGATCGCCCAGCTCAGCTACCGCCAGCGCATCACCCCCGACCACCTGCTCGGCCGGGTCAACGCCAGCATGCGCTTTCTCATGTGGGGCGCCGTCCCGCTGGGCGGGCTGGCCGGCGGCGCGCTGGGGGAGTGGCTCGGCGGCCACGCGGTCTTCGCCGCGGGCGTGGCCCTGCTGGGCCTGTCGCACCTGGCGGTGGCGACCTCGCCCGCCATCATGAAGGCGCCCGCGACCCCCTCATGAGGCGGGCCACAGCTCGGCGACCACCGCGGCCGTGTGCGGGCCGAGGCCCAGCGCGATGGCCGCGCGCAGGTCGTCGGGAGTGTCCACGTCCCGCCGGACGGACTCGATCCCCGGCAGGCACAGCTCCTTGGCCCCGACCGCCAGATGCTTGGCCCGAGACTCCCCGCCGAACCTCGGCGTGAACGCCATCCCGGGCCGTACCCCGTAGAAGGTCGTCCCGACGTCGAGCGCGTCCGGCACGAAGGCCTGGTCCAGCTCGGCCGCCGCAGACAGCGCCACCCCCAGCTCCGAAGAGCGCAGGGCAGGCAGGTCGGCCTGGAGCGCCCCCACAGCGTCGCCGGGCGCGACGCGTACGGCGTGGGCGGCCCCTGTCCGTAAGGCGGTGTTCAGCCCGCGGTCCGGATCGGCCACCACCTCGGCCCCCAGCGCGCCCAGCGGACCCGCGGCCGCGGGATCGGCCGTCACCACGATCACCCGGGCGACCTGCGCACATGAAAGCGCCGCCGCCACGGTGTCGCTGGCCACCGCCACCGCCAGCCGGGTGCGGTGTGGCCCCGTCGCCGCGGCCAGCCTCGTCTTCGCCGCGACCAGCGTCTTCACCGGGATGACCAGTGACCAGCGGATGCTCATAGTCTTAAGCATCCCGCCTCGACATCCCGCACGGCCACCCGGGAGACTTGGGGCGCACCCCGTACGTGTTGGAGGAGACCATGAGCCGCCCCACGAGACCATCGCGTTTCTGGGAAACCCTGGCAGTAGTTATCGTGAAACCGCTGTCCCGGCTCCTGGTCAAGAGGGACTGGCGCCGGGGAGAGCGCATCCCGCGCACCGGCGGCGTGATCATCGCGGCCAACCATCTCTCCTGGACTGATCCGGTTCTGCTGTCGCACTTCCTCTACAACAACGGCCGCTGGCCGGTGATCCTGGCCAAGTCCGCGCTGTTCAAGGTGCCGTTCCTGGGCAGGGCCGTGGCGGAGCTGCTCGCGATCCCGGTCTACCGCGACAGCGCCGAGGCGGCCAAGTCGCTGCACATTTCCGCTCAGCGGCTCAAGGACGGCGGCGCGATCCTGTTCTACCCGGAGGGCACCTGCACTCGCGATCCCAACCTGTGGCCCATGGTGGGCAAGACGGGCGCGGCCCGGCTGGCGCTGGAGAGCGGCGCGCCGGTCATTCCGGTGGCCCACTGGGGCGCGCATGAGCTCCTGCCATATGGGGAGAAGAAGCCCAGGCTGTTCCCGCGTAAGACGTTCCACGTGACGGTGGGGCCGCCGGTGGACCTGTCGAAGTACGAAGGCAAGCCGCCGCACGCGGACGTGTTGCGCGAGGCTACGGCCGACATCATGGCGGCGATCACCGAGCAGCTCGCCGAGCTGCGTGGCGAGAAGGCCCCCGAGACTCCCTACGATCCCGCCGGGCGGTGATGGCATGACAAAGGTGGCCGTTTTCAGCACGGGTTCATGGGGCACCACGTTCGCGATGATTCTGGCGGAGGCCGGCAACGAGGTCACGCTGTGGGGGCGCAGGCGGGAGCTGGTCGAGACGATCGACCGCGACCACGTCAATCCCGACTACCTGCCGGGCATCGCGCTCCCCGAAAAGCTGCGCGCCACGACCGACCCGGCGCGCGCGCTCGACGGGGCCGAGTTCGTGGTGCTGGCCGTGCCGTCGCAGCAGCTGCGGCCCAACCTGGCCGCCTGGCGCGAGCACATCCCGCCGAACGCGGTCCTGGTGAGCCTGATGAAGGGCATCGAGCTGGGCACGACCAAGCGGATGAGCGAGGTGATCCGCGAGGTCGCCGAGGTGCCCGAGGAGCGGGTCGCGGTCATCTCGGGTCCCAACCTGGCCAGGGAGATCGCCGAGCGCCAGCCCGCCGCCACGGTCGTCGCGTGCACCGACGAGTCGGTCGCCGCCCGCTTCCAGGCGATCTGCCATCTGCCTCCGTGGTTCCGCCCGTACACCAACCACGACGTGGTCGGTGTCGAGCTCGGCGGCGCGGTGAAGAACGTGATCGCGCTGGCCGTGGGCGTCTCCGCGGGCATGGGCATGGGCGACAACGTCAGCGCCATGCTCATCACCAGGGGACTGGCCGAGATCTCCCGCCTGGGCGCGGCGCTCGGGGCCGACCAGCACACGTTCGCGGGGCTCGCCGGGATGGGAGACCTCGTGGCGACCTGCACCTCGCCGCTGTCGCGCAACCGCACCTTCGGCGAGAACCTGGGCAGGGGCATGACCCTCGACGAGGTCGTGGCCGCCACCAAGCAGACCGCGGAGGGCGTGAAGTCCTGCGAGTCCGTGCTGGAGCTGGCCAGGAAGCACGACGTCGAGATGCCGATCACCGAGGTGGTCGTCGGGGTCGTGCACGACGGCATGTCTCCTGCCGAGGCGGGCATGCTGCTCATGTCCCGCTCACCCAAGCCGGAACGCTACGGCGTCTAAGCACACTGTAGGCGCAGACTCCGCGGCCTGCAGTGCACCGCTGTACGCGGCACACTGTGAGAAAGACCTGATTACGGCGTGCTTGGCTCGCTGTGACCAGAACACCCCGGTAGATTCGGACACCATGAGCAAGCCACGCGTCGCCGTCGTTTTCGGAGGCCGCAATTCCGAGCACGCCGTGTCCCTGATGGGCGCGGGCAGCGTTCTGGATGCGATCGACAGGAGCAAGTACGAGGTGATCCCCATCGGGATCGCCCAGGACGGCAGGTGGGTGCTGGCAGCTTCCGACCAGCGGTTCGCCATCGAGTCGGGCGAGCTGCCGGTCGTCGACACCTCGGGGGCGGCGCTGGCGCTGCCGTCCGGCGGGAGTTCGCTGGTGGCGTACGACTCCGGCAGCATCCCCGTGGAGCTCGGCAGCGTGGACGTGGTCTTCCCCGTGATGCACGGGCCGTTCGCCGAGGACGGCACGATCCAGGGGCTGCTGGAGATGGCCGGGGTGCGCTATGTCGGCTCCGGCGTGCTGGCCAGCGCCGTGGGCATGGACAAGGCCCACATGAAGACCGTGATGGCCGCCGCGGGTCTGCCGACCGGCCCCTACGTCGTCGTACGTGACCGCGACTGGCGGCTCGACCGCGACCGCGTGCTCAAGGAGGCGGAGTCGCTCGGCTGGCCGGTGTTCGTCAAACCCGCCAGGGCGGGCTCGTCGCAGGGCATCTCCAAGGCCTCCGACCTGGCCGAGCTGGAGTCGGCCGTGGAGTTCGCCAGGCAGCACGACCCCAAGGTGCTCATCGAGGCCGCGATCGTGGGCCGCGAGATCGAGTGCGCGGTGCTGGAGTCGCTCGGCGATGAGCCCGCGGTGGCGTCGGTGCCAGGTGAGGTGAAGGTCGAGGGCGGCCAGGAGTTCTTCGACTTCGAGGCGAAGTACTACCCCGATCAGATGTCGCTCACCGTGCCCGCCGACATCCCCGAGGAGACGGCCGAGCAGCTGCGGGCGATGGCCGTGCGCGCGTTCGAGGCGCTCGACTGCGAGGGGCTCGCGCGGGTCGACTTCTTCTACACGACCGACGGCGAGCTGGTCTTCAACGAGATCAACACCATGCCCGGTTTCACGGCGCTGTCGGTTGCGCCGCAGCTCTGGGCCGCCTCAGGGCTGGACTACCCGGCGCTGGTCGACCGGCTCATCCAGCTCGCGCTGTCGCGGCCGACGGGGCTGCGTTGACGTCTCAGCTGGACGGCGTCGAGACCTGGGCGATCGGCTTCGACAGGTCCGCGAGCACCTCGGCGGCCACGTGTTCGCCGCCGACCGTGACCTCCACGTAGGCCGTGTCCGTCACCGCGGTGAACAGGGTGGGCCTGTCGGGGTCGGCGAACCAGCCCACCCCCCCGATCTCCTGGAGCTGGTCGGTGGGCGCCATCTTGGCGGGCCTGGGCACGCCGCAGCGCAGCGCGATGGCGGCCTCGCCCCAGACGGCCACGTACGGCGACTCCGGCGTGGACGTACCACGCCGGTCGCCGTCGAGCGTCTGGGGCAGCAGCGTCGCCAGCTTGTCGCAGGCCGCCACCGCCTCGCCCTGCGGCTTGGGCGGGTCGACCTGCACGGTGCCGCCGCAACCGGCGAGTGCTAGGAGAACGAGCAGGACGGCGGCGGCACGCATGCGACGACTACCTTCAGATGTGGACGATCGGACACGTAAGAGTACGCGTGATGCCCTCCACTGCCTGAATCTGCGCCACCACGAGCTTGCCCAGCTCGTCGACGTTGTTGGCCTCCGCGCGCACGATCACGTCGTAGGGGCCCGTCACGTCTTCAGCCTGAGTGACGCCGGGAATCCCGGATATCTCCTGAGCCACGGCAGCGGCCTTGCCGACCTCAGTCTGAATAAGGATGTAGGCCTGCACCATCACGTCCTCCCAGGCGATTGGATCACGCCGAAGGGCCACCGTACCCTGTGTGCGTCAGGAGGTGCGTCATCACAGTCGGAGATCTCGGCGAATTCGGAGTGATAAATCGTATTACCGGACGTCTGCCCCAGGGCGCGGCGGTAATGCTAGGCCCGGGTGACGACGCCGCCGTCATCCGCGCGTCCGACGGCCGTGTGGTGGTCTCAACGGATTTGCTGATCGAGGGTAGGCACTTTCGCCGCGATTGGTCCAGCGGCTATGACGTGGGCCGCAAGGCCGCGGCACAGAACCTTGCCGACGTCGCCGCCATGGGCGCCGAGCCGACGTCCATCGTGGTCGGGCTGGGCATGCCCGCCGACCTCCCCTTGAAGTGGCTGGACGACCTCACGGACGGGTTCCGCGACGAGTGCGCCGTCGTCGGGGCGAGCGTGGCCGGAGGCGACATCACGAAATGCGACCTGGTGGTCATCGGGGTCACCGCGCTGGGCGACCTGGGCGGCCGGGCACCCGTGACGCGTTCGGGGGCCAGGCCTGGGCAGGTGGTGGCGGTGGCCGGCCGGCTGGGGTACGCCGCCGCCGGGTGGGCGCTGCTGGAGGCGGGTGTGCCTCTGACCCCTGTCCTCGAGGAGGTCGTGGTCGCGCATCGGCGGCCCTGCCCTCCGTACGCGATGGGGCCGCAGGCGGCCGAGCTGGGCGCGAGCGCGATGCTGGACGTCAGCGACGGGCTGCTGCAGGACCTGGGCCACGTCGCCGAGGCCAGTGGCGTGCGTATCGAGGTGGATCCACAGGCATTCGCGGTGGGGGAGCCCGTGGCCGTCGCGGCCAAGGAACTGGGGGCCGACCCGCTGGAGTGGGTGCTCACAGGCGGTGAGGATCACGCG
>NZ_JBFAMX010000064.1:0-32319 GCF_040659615.1 Nonomuraea sp. NPDC049784 | reverse complement strand
CGCGAGCCTGGCGTCCACGTACGGGGAGGCGTCGTCCAATCTCCTGCCGGCGGCGGCCGCGAGGCGCTGGGCCAGCCTGCGGACGGCTCCGTCGTCCGTGAAGGTGACCTGGGTACGGCGTAGGCCGCCCCCGTCGTCTATCCACACCTCGCGTGGGCCGTTGACCAGGACGTCCGTTACGTCCGGTTTGGCCAGGAGCGGCTCCAGCGGGCCTGCGCCTATCAGGTCGGCGCAGAGAGCCCTGGCCACCGCGAGGATCTCCGCGTCGCCGTAGACGGATTTCTCGGCTCTCAGAGCCACTGCCACCTGGGCGGCGCTGGGCTCCACACCCGCCCGGGCCAGACGTACGCGAACCGCTTCCACCAGCTCCGGCGAGACGGCGCCTTGGGATGAGGGCGGGGTGGTCATGCCGGGAGGAGGTCTCGCAGGAGGGTGGTGCAGAGGGCGCCCAGCACGGTGCGGGGACCCAGTTTGGGGAGTTCGCCGCGGTTGAGGGTGGCGGTAAGCCTTGGCTGGTCAGGCAGGGTGCCGGCGGACGGGATGCCCAGCGAACCCGCGGCCGTGTCGTCGTCCAGGACTCCTGGCCTGAGCACCGCGCGGATGTCGGAGGTATGTTTGCGCGCTTCGCCCAGCACCTGGACGGTCGACAAGATGCCGCGTACGTCCGCCGTGGTCACCACCAACGTGGTTTTCGCTCTGGTGAGAGCCTCTATGGCAGCGGCGTCCAGGTGGCGTGGGAGGTCGACGACTATCAGGTCGAAGCCTCGCTGACCTGCTTCCAGGACTGAGCGCATGGCCTGGGCTGGAATCGCCGCCACCTCGCCTCTGTGGAAGGAGAGCACCGCCAGATCGCCGAACGATGGCAGGGCCGCCTGAAGTGCGCTGGAGTTGATCCGGCCCTCGCGGGCCACCAGGTCTCCCCAGCGGGCGCCCGATGCCTCCTCCTGGCCCAGCAGCGCGTCGATGCCTCCGCCCAGCGGGTCGGCGTCAACCAGCAGCGTGCGGAGATGATCCCCCGAGGCGCGCAGGGCCAGGCACGCCGACAGGACGCTCGCGCCCGCTCCGCCACGGCCGCCGACCACGCAGATCACGGATCCCGAGCGGGGATCGGGCTCCATGGCGTCCGCGAACCGCTCCACCAGGTGGCGCTCGTCGTCGGGGAGCGCCACGACGGCCTGCGCGCCTACCGCCACGCATTTTCGCCAGCTGTCCGGGTCTTCGGCGGCTCGGGTGACGAGGAGGACCTGGTCTCGGGTGGGCGGCGAGGTCGCCGCCACGGCGTCTGCTTGGTCGGCGCCTACCGCGATCAGCGGGGCCAGGTTCCAGAACGGGCGGGCGTGAGCGGGCACGTGCGCCACGTCGAGCTGGGCGCCTGCCGCGGCTGCTATGCGGACGAGGTCGTCGAGCAGGGCGTGGTCTTCGGTGATGACTAGTGGACGGTGCATTGCCGGGCTCCCTGGTGGCTGAGGTTGGGAGGCCAACGTTGCTGGAGGTGGCTGGGATCGCGAGATGGTGAACGGGGTTCTGGGGATCGTGGGTGGCTGTTGTGGTGCGGCTGTGGATAACCCGCGCTTGCGGCCCAGGAATCTGCGAGGCACCTCAGCGGGCTGATGGTGTGGCCGAGCGCGATGTTGGTGCCGGAGTGATCGGACGCGGTCGCCGAAGGGCTGGGCGACGTGGGTAGTGCCGCCCTGTTGAAGACAGCGCGCTCCAAGCGATGGCCGGCGCCGCTGCGGTGAAGGCGACACGGGCTCCGAGGGACGTTGGTGAGCGCACCAACGTGACGAAGGCCGCGGGTGCCGTGCGGCGGCCGAGGGCGATGGATGGGCCGCAACGGCACATCTCCGGCTGAGGGCGACGGACGGCGCCACAACAGTGCCGTATCGGCGGAGGGACGGCTGGGCGCGGTGGCCAGGGGGTGGAAAAGGGGCGACCCCCGCCGGGGGGGAGAGCGGGGGTCGCCTCATCGGTCCGGCTCCGGGGGGGTAGAGCCGGTCCCGTTTCAGAAGAAAGCTTTCATCACTTCACCAGAGCCTGGCAAGGGATTGGCAAAGCTACCCCGTGCACGGTCGCTCCAGTTTCGGGCGATACCAACGTATGCTGCCCGATCGACTCGAGTTTCGTCGAGGAGCAATCTCGCATTTTCGCCAAGTTTTTTGCCCACGGGATAACGATCACATAAAGGAGATCACTCTCCGTGATCGTCACGAGTTGGCAACCAGGTGGCCGGAGGTACTGGTGGAGGCATATGCCAGGCCTGGCCTCATAGGCGGGTAAAGGTCTTGCTCCAAGGGGTTCCCATCAGGGCGGATCCGGCATAGAAAGGAGTCACGGACCCCTTGTCCGGGTGCATCCACCGGGCACCCACGCGCGACCAGCCGCGGGAGGCGCGTCGTGACGGGCTTGACCCGCTCCGACGAATAGAGGTACACGCTTGGTAACCCGGCGTGATGCACCGGCAGACGGCGTCTCTTGACTGAGACGCCGTCAGCTATGTCAGCACCCCCGCCCGCCGAGCGCTCAGCCCCTTTGCATGGCCTCGCAGATGGCGGTCGTCTCACGCACTCCGAGGGTTACCGCGGAGGCACACTGCTGTACCCACTGCGCGACGCCCTCAGGGGTCCCGCTCAGGTACGCCCGCAGCCCGTCGGCATAGGCCACCTCCAGGTGCCCCACCTCCACGGCCACCAGGGACTTCGGGTCCAGCCCGTACTCCACCAGGGTCAGCCGCTCGGCCGAGCGCGCCACGATCCCGTCCGCCGTGCCGAAGGGCCGCAGTACGGCCAGCTCGGCGTGGACAACGGCGGCCAGCACGACCGCGGGCGCCTTGGTGGGCCGCTCCAGCAGGCCGAACAGCCCGTCTATGCGAGCCGCCGCCTCCGAGGCCCCCGGCGCGGGCCCCAGGCCGAGCGGATCCGAGGCCTCGTCCGTCAACCGCGGACGGCCCAGGGAAGGGTGCGGAGCGAGGCCGGCGGCCGCCACCGCGTGCAGGCGGGCGAGCACCTGTCTGGGCGCCGTACGCCAGGTCGAGCCCATCCGGCCCATCTCCGCCGATGCACGCAGCGCCCCCTGGACCAGCGGGTCGCGGACCTCGTCCCGGCGCAGGGCCTCGAGGGACACGTCCACGCCTTCCAAGCAGGCCGACGCCCGGGCGCCACGCAGCGACGACTCCGCGGACACCGCCGGGCTGGCCCGGCGCAGGACGCGGTGGCGATACAGCCTGTCAACGGCCTGCCGCGCCGATTCCACGGCCTCGGCCACGCCGGGGAACTCCGCGATGACAGCCAATGGGTCACTCACGGGAATCGACCCTACCCGCGAGTACCGCCCGACCGTACCAGCGCCCCCGAGAGCCGCGGCAGGGCCGAGAAAACCGGGCAATCGAATATCCACAAGCCTTTATGGGTCCCCTCTCGATTTCAGGATGACAACATTTCAATAGCGTTTGTCATTCGACCTGATAAGCGGCGCCTGTCGGTACGGACCTGTCTAGACCTCTTGTGTGTGGAGCCTGTGAGCTGGTGAAGTGGGACACGACGTATCCAATCTGGCCATAGAAGGAGCACGAAGTGGCCCCGGAGACCCCTGGCAACGAGACCCAGGCGCTGTCCAACCTGCTGCAGGAGAACCGCCGGTTCGCACCGCCGGCTGACCTGGCGGCGGCCGCGAACGTGACCGCCGCCGCATATGACGAGGCCGCCGCCGACCGTCTCGCTTTCTGGGAGCGCGCAGCCGAGCGGCTGACCTGGGCCAAACGGTGGGAGAAGACGCTCGAGTGGAATCCGCCGTTCGCCAAGTGGTTCACCGGCGGGCAGCTCAACGTGGCCTACAACTGCGTCGACCGCCACGTCGACGAGGGCCGCGGCGACAAGGTCGCCTACTACTGGGAGGGCGAGCCCGACGGCGACACCCGTACCCTCACCTACAACGACCTCAAGCGTGAGGTCAGCAAGGCCGCCAACGCCCTGCAGGAGTTGGGCGTCGCCAAGGGCGACCGCGTGGCCATCTACATGCCGATGATCCCCGAGCTGCCGGTCGCGATGCTGGCCTGCGCCCGCATCGGAGCGATCCACTCGGTGGTGTTCGGCGGGTTCTCGGCCTCAGCGCTGAAGAGCCGCATCGACGACGCCGACGCCAAGCTCGTCATCACCGCCGACGGCGGCTACCGCAGGGGCAACCCGTCGGCGCTCAAGCCCACGGTGGACGAGGCCGTCGCCGAGTGCCCCCAGGTCGAGCACGTCCTCGTGGTACGCCGTACCGGCCAGGACGTCGCCTTCGGCGACAAGGACGTGTGGTGGCACGACGTGGTCGAGCGCCAGAGCGACCAGCACACCGCCGCGCCCCACGACGCCGAGGACCCGCTGTACATCCTCTACACCAGCGGCACCACCGGACGGCCCAAGGGCATCCTGCACACCACCGGCGGCTACCTGACCCAGACCGCCTGGACCCACCACGCGGTCTTCGACCTCAAGCCCGACACCGACATCTACTGGTGCACGGCTGACATCGGCTGGGTGACGGGCCACTCCTACATCGTGTACGGCCCCCTGGCCAACGGCGCCACCAGCGTCATCTACGAGGGCACCCCGGACACCCCGCACCGCGGCAGGTTCTGGGAGATCGTGCAGAAGTACAAGATCACGATCCTCTACACCGCCCCCACGGCCATCAGGACGTTCATGAAGTGGGGCGACGACATCCCCGCGAAGTACGACATGTCCAGCCTGCGCATCCTGGGCTCCGTCGGCGAGCCGATCAACCCCGAGGCGTACGTCTGGTACCGCGAGCACGTCGGCCACGAGCGCTGCCCCGTCGTGGACACCTGGTGGCAGACGGAAACGGGCGCCATCATGATCAGCCCGCTCCCGGGCGTCACCGCGGGCAAGCCGGGCGCCGCGATGCGCCCGCTCCCGGGCATCACCGCGGACGTGGTCGACGACCAGGGCAACAGCGTCCCGAACGGAGGCGGCGGCTTCCTCGTGGTCCGCGAGCCGTGGCCGTCGATGCTGCGCACGATCTGGGGTGACGACCAGCGCTACATCGACACGTACTGGAGCAGGTTCGACGGGATGTACTTCCCCGGCGACGGCGCCAAGAAGGACGAGGACGGCGACCTGTGGCTGCTCGGCCGCGTGGACGACGTCATGCTCGTCTCCGGCCACAACATCTCCACCACCGAGGTGGAGAGCGCGCTGGTCAGCCACCCGAAGGTGGCCGAGGCGGCCGTGGTCGGCGCGACCGACCCGGTGACGGGCCAGGCGATCGTGTCGTTCGTGATCCTGCGCGGCACGGCGGAGGAGAGCGACGACATCGCCGCCGACCTGCGCAACCACGTGGCCAAGACCCTGGGCCCGATCGCCAAACCGCGCCAGATCCTGGTCGTGCCCGAGTTGCCCAAGACCCGCTCCGGCAAGATCATGCGCCGCCTCCTGCGCGACGTGGCGGAGAACCGCAGCATCGGCGACGTCACCACCCTGGCCGACAGCACGGTGATGAACCTGATCTCAGACAAGCTCCCGTCGGCGAAGTCCGAGGACTGAGGCCGCATAAAGGGCGTATGTCTCTATATAGGGACATACGCCCTTTACGGGTACGCTGATAGCTAGGTGTGCCGGGAAGCCTGGTCGGCGTGACGACAGAGACATGCCGACAGAGAGACCTTCCATGCGTACCGCCACGAGCCGCCCTGCCCGCGCCCTCGCCGAAGCCCTCCGCACCGAGACCATCGGCGGAGTCATCATGCTCACCGCCACGGTCGCCGCCCTGGCCTGGGCGAACATGTCCCCCGACGGCTACGACGCGCTCCGCGAGACCCGGCTCGGCCCCATGGAGCTGTACAAGTGGGCCCAGAACGGCCTGCTGACGATCTTCTTCTTCGTGGCCGGCCTGGAGGTCAAGGAGGAACTGGTCCACGGCGAGCTGGCGAACGTCCGCAAGGCCGCCCTCCCGATCATCGCGTCCCTGGCCGGAATGGTCGTGCCGGCCATCGTCTATCTGCTGGTCAGCTGGGGTGCGCGCGACGCCGCCCGCGGATGGGCGATCCCGACGGCCACCGACATCGCCTTCGCGCTCGCCGTGCTCGCCGTGACGGCCGGCGCGATGCCGGCGGCGCTCCGCGCGTTCCTGCTGACCTGCGCGGTCGTGGACGACCTGGGCGCGATCACGATCATCGCCGTCTTCTACACGAGCCACGTCGACGTCCTCATGCTGCTCCTGGGGGCGGCTCTGCTGGCCGCGTACGGCCTGCTGCCGCACCAGAAGCTCACGCTCGTGCCGCTGGGCGTGGCCGCCTGGTATGCCGTCGAGGCCAGTGGCGTACATGCCACCGTGGCGGGAGTGGCGCTGGGCCTGCTGACCCGTACGACCGCAAACCAGGGACGCTCCCCCGCGGAGGCGGCCGACCACTACTTCCGCCCGATTTCGGCCGGACTGGCGGTGCCCGTGTTCGCATTCTTGTCGGCGGGGGTGAAGCTGGACGGATCCAGCCTGGGCGCTATCTTGTCCGATCGGGTAGTTCTGGGAGTGATAGCGGGACTCGTGCTCGGTAAGTTCCTCGGCGTGTTCGGCGGCGCCTGGCTGTCGGTGCGGCTCGGCCTGGCGAAACTGTCGGAAGAGCTCCATTGGCGGGACATGGCGGCGGTGTCGTTGCTGGCCGGGATCGGGTTCACGGTTTCACTGCTGATCGGCGACCTGGCGTACGGCGACGACCGGCAGCGGGCCGAAGCTGTCACCACCGGGATCCTCGCGGCCAGCCTCGTCGCGTCGATCTTGGCGGCGGTGCTGCTTCACGTGAGGGTGCGCAAGCGTCGCATTGCACTGGATGATGTTTGACACGGCCGCCAGGCCTCGATAGGAGACGTTCATGCCGCAGACTCCCGAGGAAGAATCCCTGGGCTCGCTGGTCGCCCAGGCGAGCAGTCACATCTCGGACCTGGTCCGCTCGGAGATCGAGCTGGCCAAGTCCGAGCTCAGGTTCGACGCCAAGCGGGTCGGCACCGCCGGCGGCCTGTTCGCCGCGGCCGCCTTCATGGCGCACCTGTGCCTGATCCTCGCCTCTTTCGCGATCGCGTACGCGCTGGCCCTGGTGATGCCCATCTGGCTCGCCTTCCTCATCGTGACCGTGATCTACTTGCTGCTCGCGGGTCTGGGAGTGTTCCTCGGGATCAGGCGGCTCAAGGGGCTGGCCGGGATGAAGCGCACCGCAAGGTCGATCAAGGGGCTCAAGGAGATCGCCACGCCCGAGGACGAGGCGCTCCCCGTGCTCCGTCCCGATCGCGGGCCGGTGACACGCGATGGCACCTGACGAGTCGGTCGTACAGATCGAGGGGCCCTGGACGCATCGCGCGGTCCACGCGGGCGGCACCCGCTTCCACGTCGTCGAGGCAGGCGAGGGACCGCTGGTGCTGCTGCTGCACGGGTTCCCGCAGTTCTGGTGGACCTGGCGCAACCAGCTCGTCTCGCTGCCGAAGGCCGGATACCGGGCGGTCGCGGCCGATCTTCGCGGCTACGGCGGCAGCGACAAGCCACCGCGCGGCTACGACCTGCCCACGCTGGCCGCCGACGCGACCGGGCTGATCAGGGCGCTGGGCGAGACCGGGGCGATCGTGGTCGGACACGACTGGGGCGGGCTGCTGGCCTGGACGATGGCCGTGCTCGACCCCAAGTGCGTGCGCCGGCTGGTCGCCGTGTCCGCCGCGCATCCGCTGCGGCTGCGCAACGCGCTGCTCACCGATCCGTTCGGCCAGCTCAAGGCCAGCGGGCAGACGTTCGGCCACCAGCTTCCCCTGCTGCCGGAGCACCGGCTCAGGCGCCGCGACGCTGCCCTGGTGGGCCGGCTGCTCGACGAGTGGTCGCGCCCTGGGTGGCCCGATCCTGAGACCGCGCGGATCTACCGCGAGGCGTTCCGCATCCCCGCCGTGGCACACTCGGCTCTGGAGTACCACCGCTGGTTCGGCCGCTCCCAGCTGCGCCCCGACGGCCGCCGCTACGCCAGGGCCATGCGCACCGAGATCGAGGCCCCCACGCTGCACCTGCACGGGGCGCTCGACCCGCGCCTCCTGCCGCGTACGGCGCAGGGTTCGAGCCGCTACGTGGCGGCTCCATACCGGTGGCGGCTGCTCGAAGGAGCCGGCCACTTCCCCCACGAGGAGATCCCCGACGTGTTCGACACCGAGCTGCTCGGCTGGCTGGCCGATCCGGAGCCCGACCGATGAGAGACCGCGATTCCGAGGGCAGGCCGCGTAGCGCCAGGCCGCGCGACGCGTACGGCAGGCCGCTCCCCTACGGCGAGCCCGGCGTGGCCAGGGTCCCCGACGACTACTCGCCCACCACAGAGCAGGCCCTGGCCGACGGCCGCCGCTTCCTGAGCGAGGGCCTGCCGTTCAACGCGCACGAGGTGTTCGAGGGCCGCTGGAAATGCGCGCCCGAGGAGGAGCGCGACCTGTGGCAGGGCCTCGCGCAGATCTGCGTCGGGCTGACGCACCTCCAGCGCGGCAACGGGCGCGGGGCGGTGACCCTCTTCGGCCGGGGCGCCGCCAAGGCTCAGGGGTACGGCGGCGCGTACGACCCGGTCGGCAAGGCGGCCTCCGGCCTGAGTCAGGACAGCGACCCCGACGAGGCCATCGCCCTCATCCTGGACAAGCTCCCCGGCTAGCCGGCACAGTGCGGCGCGGCCGGCAGGGAGCGGGCCCTACGGGACGGTCAGTCGCACTGCTGGGTGCTGGCCTGCGTGGTGTCGTTTCTGCCCTGGGCCGCGTCGGGGGCGACCTCCTCGGCCGTCAGGACGTAGCCGGTGTCGGCCTCGTTGGTCGCGGCGGCGAAGATCACGCCGTAGACGCGGCCGTCCACCGTGAGCAGCGGGCCGCCCGAGTTGCCGGGCAGCACTCGGCCGCGGATCGCGTAGACCTTGCGCCTGACCGTGGTGTCGCGGTAGATGTCGGGCCCCTCGGCGTCGAGCTGGCGGCCGATCCTGGCCGGCTCGGCGGTGAACCCCTTGCTCTTGGGGAACCCGGCGATGATCGCGTTGTCGCCCCGCCCGCCGTCGCCGTCGAAGGCGAGCTGCGGCAGGCTCAGCCCGGGCACGTACAGGATGGCGATGTCGCGCCGCGGGTTGTAGCGCACGACGGTGGCCGCGTGCGGCGTGTTGTTGGAGTCGATGACCTGCAGGTCGCGGGTGACGCCCGCCACCACGTGGGCGTTGGTCATGATCCGGTCAGGAGCGTAGACGAAGCCGGTGCCCTCGATGTGCTTGTTGCAGCTCTCGGCGTTGCCCTGGACCTTGACGATGCCCCGGCGGGCCCGGCTCAGCTTGGCGCCCTGCAGCACGCTCTGATCGGGGGGCGGCACGTCGATGAGCTGGTCCGCGCCGATCGCGTCGAAGACGGGCGGGAACTCCGAACGGTCGATGAACTTCTTGAACGGCTGCTGCCAGTCGCGTGCGGCCTGCGGGATCGCCTCGTCGACCGTGGTCAGCAGCGCGGAGTTCTTCACCTGGTCGACGAGCGGGGTGAAGGCCGTGGAGACGATCAGCGAGCCGATCAGCCAGGCGATGACCAGCACGGACAGCGCGCTGGAGAACGTGCCCCCGACCGCGTCAGCCACCCTGGCGGGCTCCCAGGTCACGTGGCTGCGCACGACGGCGCCGAGGGTCGAGGAGGCGAACTGGCCGATGGTGGCGGCGAGGAAGACGATCACGATGGCCAGCAGCGCCTGCGGCGTGTCGCCGCTGACCACAGCCTTGGAAATCGGCGGCGCGATGAAGACGCCGAGCACGGCTCCGCCCACGAACCCCACGAAGCTCATCACTCCGATGATGAAGCCCTGCCGGTAACCCGAGATGCCGAAGGCGATCACGAGGCCGATCAAGATGAGGTCAAGCAGATCACCGCGCACGCTTCAAAGGTAACCAGGGATACGGTCAAGTGTGCACGTCTTCGGCCAGGACCGCGTTACAGCGTGTCTACCTTGGGCGGTATGCCGCCGGCCGAGGGAACAGTGCGCGATCTCATCGAGGCCGCTCTGTGCGACCCCGATCCTGACGGCCCCCTGCGCTGGCACGTGATCTCCGTGCTGCGCCAGCGCGGCGACCTGGAGTCGTTCATCGAGGCCCGCCGGCTGTGCGCCGGGGAGACCGTGACCGAACGCCTGCTCGGCGTGGACATCATGGGGATGCTCCGGCCGTTCGTGGACCGTACGCTGCCGGTGCTGCGCTATCTTGCCGCCAGCGAGGACGACGCCATGGTCCTCTACTCGGTGCTGATCGCCTTCGGCCACCTGGCCGACCCGCGGTCGCTGCCGTCTGTGATCGAGCTGGCCGGCCACGACGACGCGAGGGTGCGGTACGGCGCCGCGTACGCGCTGCAGCACGTGCTCGGCGACCCCCCTGACCGGGCGGGCCTGGAGACGCTGCGCGCGCTGGCGGCCGACAGCGACAAGGACGTGGCGGGCTGGGCCTCACTCGGCGTGGCGCTGAGATCGGCCCGCTAGCTCCTGATCGCTTCCTGCGGGAGGTCCTCCACCCGCGTGGGATCCCACGGACGTTCGAGCCCGCCCTCGCGCAGCACTGTGTCCAGGACCATGGCCGTGAACCCCCACACGAGCATCCCCCGCACCCGGAACGCCGGCCCCGCCATCCCGCTGGGATGCCGCAGCATGACCCGGTTGCCGGGATCGACCAGCTCGGCGATCGGCACCCGCTCCACGGACTCGACCTCGCGGGGTGAGGCCGCGTGCACGGCGGACGGCTCGCGCCACCAGGCGATCACGGGCGTGACCCGGTTGTCGCTGTGGTTGAGGTACAGCTCGGGCATCGTGCACAGCACGTGGACCCCGGAGGGGTCGACGCCCGTCTCCTCCTCGGCCTCGCGCAGCGCCGCCTCGACGGGCCCTCCGTCATCGGGATCCACGCCGCCGCCGGGGAACGCGGGCTGGCCGGCGTGCCTGCGCCCGTGCGTGCTGCGCTGGATGAGCAGGACATCGGGGCCCAGCGGCCCCTCGCCGAACAACATCAGCACCGCCGCGACCCGCCCGGCCCCGTCCGGGGGGCGCAGGTATTTGGGCACTCTGATCCGCTGAGCCTGCGCCGCCAGTATGTCGAGCCAGTCGGGCACTTCGGTCACGCATCCTCCAACACGCCGGGCCTCCGAGGACTTCCCTTGATCAGGAGAAGGGGCCGGACCTGACGAGCTTCGCGGCCTCGGCCGTCGCCGTGGGGCCGGTGCCGTACGACGGGCAGAGCGCGGCCAGCGGGCACACGCCGCACGCGGGCCGGCGGGCGTGGCACATGCGGCGGCCGTGCCAGATCACCCGGTGCGAGAAGATCGTCCACTCGCGCCTGGGCAGCAGCTCCCCCACGGCGTGCTCGATCTTGACGGGATCGGTCTCCTCGGTCCAGCCGAAGCGGCGCACCAGCCGTTGGAAGTGGGTGTCGACGGTGAGCCCCGGCACGTCGAACGCGTTGCCCAGCACCACGTTGGCGGTCTTGCGGCCCACACCCGGCAGGGTGACCAGGTCCTTCAGCTTGCCGGGCACCTCTCCGCCGTAACGCTCGCACACCGTCCTGGCCATGCCGATGATGCTGTTGGTCTTCGCGCGGAAGAAGCCGGTCGAGCGGATGATCTCCTCCATCTCGGACGGATCCGCGGCGGCGTAGTCGGTCACCGTCGGATATTTCGCGAAGAGGATGGGAGTGACCATGTTGACCCGCTTGTCCGTGCACTGCGCGGACAGGATGGTCGCGACCAGAAGTTCTAACGGGTTGCCGAAGTCGAGCTCGCAGTGGGCCTCTGGGTAGGTCTCCGCGAGGATGCGGTTCATCTTGCGCGCCCGACGTACCAGTGCGAGCTGGGTCTCCGGCTTGCGCCCCGCCGCGTTCGTGGCCATGCCGCAAGACTAGAAGCTCTCGCGAACGATTGAACCCAGGACGGCCCCGCTCGCGTACAACCTGGCGACACAGGAGGCGGTGGCCATGAGTGGTCAGGGTGCGGTGCTGTCGGAGTTCGTGCGTACATCGGGGCCGCTCAACGGGCAGGCGCTGCATCGTCTGGCCCTGGCCTGCGCCTCCGCCGTGGCCAGGCTGCACGCGCGGGGCAACGTCGGGCTCGGGCTCAGCCATGAGAGCGTCGCGCTCGGCGGCCACGGCCAGGTGCTGATCGGCTGGCAGCCCGGCGTCACGCCGGGCTCCGCGGCCGACGACATGCGAGCCTGGGCCGACCTGGTGGTCTTCGCGGCGACCGGCCGCACTGACGGCGACACCGCCGCTCTGCCTCCCGCCCTGCGCCTCGCGGTACGGCACTGCCGCCGGCCCGACCCCACGACCCGCCCCCGGGCGGCCGACGTGCTGCGCGTGCTGCTCGGCCAATCGGTGGCCGCGGCGGTGGCCTCGGTGGACGACCTTCTGGCTTCCTGACGCCTCAGGAGAGGGCCGATACGCCCTGAAATCAGGGCATCCGGTAACTTTCCCCTGGATGCGACTCATCCTAAAAGCGCAGAACACTCCAGCATTCCCATAACCTGTGTGTGCCACGCGGAGTGGGGTGAGTCACAATGGCAGCAGAGGAGGCAGAGTGAACACCGAAGATGTGCTGGGCAAGGCCCCCCTGTTCGCCGCGCTGGACCGCGAGAGCGCCGCGGCGCTGCGTACGAGCATCACTGAGGTCCAGCTCTCCAAGGGACAGACGCTTTTCCACGAGAACGAGACCGGCGACCGCCTCTACGTCGTGCTGGAAGGCAAGATCAAGCTGTCCCGCACCTCGCCTGACGGACGGGAAAACCTGCTGAGCGTGCTCGGGCCGAGCGAGATGTTCGGCGAGCTGTCGCTGTTCGACCCGAGGCCGCGCACGGCCTCCGCGACGGCGCTGACCGACGTGCGTCTGGCCGGGCTCGGCCACGACGACCTGCGGCCCTGGCTGACCGGCCGCCCAGAGGTGGCGCTCCACCTGCTGCGCGCGCTCGCCCAGCGGCTGCGCCGCACCAACGACGTGCTGGCCGACCTGGTCTTCACCGACGTGCCCGGGCGGGTGGCCAAGCAGCTGCTCGACCTGGCCGAGCGGTTCGGCACCAAGACCGACGACGGTCTGCGGGTCCACCACGACCTGACCCAGGAAGAGCTGGCCCAGCTCGTCGGCGCCTCGCGCGAGACGGTCAACAAGGCGCTGGCCGACTTCGCCCAGCGCGGCTGGCTGCGGATCGAGGCCAAGGCCGTGGTCATCCTCGACATGGACCGGCTCTACAACCGGTCGAGGTAGTCGAGCTGGGCCACGACGGACATCTCGGCGGCGGCCCAGAG
Organism: Nonomuraea sp. NPDC049784; assembly: GCF_040659615.1. Lineage (NCBI taxonomy): Bacteria > Bacillati > Actinomycetota > Actinomycetes > Streptosporangiales > Streptosporangiaceae > Nonomuraea > Nonomuraea sp. NPDC049784. The sequence goes on along the minus strand of NZ_JBFAMX010000064.1, from coordinate 19,031 downwards.
CGAGCGGTCGACGTCGGCGTACACGACCTTGACGATCTCGCGCGGCGTGCGCGCGCCCTGCTCGCGCGCCGCCCTGATCTGGTCGAGCCGCTCGCGCCTGTGGGCGATGTAGCCGTCGAGCGCGCCGATCGGGTCGGGCAGCACCGGGCCGTGGCCGGGCAGCAGCGCCCGCGCCTCCAGGCTCTCCGCGGCCGCTCTCAGCCGGTCGAGGCTGCGGAGGTAGTCGGCCAGGCCGCCGTCGCGGGCGATGATCGTGGTGCCCCTGCCGAGCACGGTGTCGCCGGTCAGCATCGCGCGGTCCTGCGGCAACCAGAAGCAGAGCGAGTCGAACGAGTGGCCCGGCGTGCCGTACACATGGATCTCCAGGCCGTCCACGGTGACCACGTCGCCGTCGGCGAGTCCCTCGTCGCCGAGCCGGTGTCGCGGGTCGAGCGCCCGCACGGGGGCGCGCACCATCTCCGCGAACTGCCTGGCGCCGCCGCTGTGGTCGATGTGCCCGTGGGTGAGCAGGATCTCGGTGACGCGGCGCTCCCCCAGATGGTCGCGTACGCGGCGCAGGTGCGACTCGTCGTCGGGCCCGGGATCGACGACGACCACCTCGTGCTCGCCGATGACCCAGGTGTTGGTGCCGTCGAGCGTCATGACGGAGGGATTGGGGGCGAGCAGGTTCTCGGCGTGTCGCGTACGGGAGCCGTCGGGCGTGCCGATCGGGATGTGCAGTCCGCTCACCTGATCACCAGCCGCATCTCGCCCTCGATCTCGACGGCCCTCGGCATGATCGGCACGATCTCCCGGTGCTCGGCCAGGACCCCCGCCACACTGTCGTGGGCCGACAGCTCGGTCAGCGTACGGTAAGTGGGCGGCATCAGGAAGATCTCGCCCTGGTGCGCCAGCTCGATCGCCTCCGCCGGGCGTTTCCAGGCCACGTGGTCGGCCTCGCCGCCGACGTCACGGGTGCGCTGGCCCTCCGGCAGCACGGCGACGAAGAACCGCGTGTCGAAGCGTCTGTGCTCGATCTCCGGCGTGATCCAGTGGGCCCACGGCTTGAGCAGGTCGGACCGGAGCACCAGGCCGCGCCTGGCGAGGAAGTCGGCGAAGGACAGGCTCCTGTCGATCAGCGCCAGCCGGTCCGACTCCCAGTCGTCCCCCGTCGTGTCGGCGACGACGGAGCCGGGCCCGGGACCGGCCAGCAGCACGCCCGACTCCTCGAACGTCTCGCGCACGGCCGCGCACACCAGCCCCCGCGCGACCTCCTCGCCGGCGTTGAAGACCGCGCCCCACTCCGCCGGTGACGGGCCGGCCCAGGCCACGGCCTGGTCGGTGTCGCGGACGTCCACCGAGCCGCCGGGGAAGACGTACGCGCCCGCCGCGAAGGCCATCGTGGACTTCCGCCGCAGCAGGTAGACCTCTGGCGCTGTGTTGATGGCCTCCACTGCGTGGAGGCGGGCTCGGTCGCTGGGGCGCAAGATCACCACTGTGGCGGCATCGCGGGTCGGGACCGGCTCGACCTGCCCCGCGAGGAGGTCCCGCGCCCGCGCGGCGAGCTCGGCTGGAAGCAGCAACCCGGTCACATCGGTCATAGTGCCTCAGGCTACTTCGGCGATCAGCTCCACTTCCACGGGTGCGTCCAGCGGAAGGGCGGCCACGCCCACCGCGCTGCGGGCATGCCTGCCCGGCTCGCCCAGCACTTCGGCGAGCAGCTCACTGGCGCCGTTGCCGACCTTGGGCTGCTCGGTGAAGGCCGGATCGCTGGCCACGAACACCACGACCTTGACGATGCGCACGACCTTCTGCAGGTCGCCCACCTCAGCCTTCAGCGCGGCCAGCGCGTTGAGCGCGCAGATGCGGGCCTGCTCCGCGCCCTCCTCAGTGGTCAGATCGGCCCCGACCTTGCCGGTCCTCTGCAGCTTGCCGTCGACGAACGGCACCTGCCCGGAGGTGTAGACGAGATTTCCCGTGCGCACGGCGGGCACGTAGGCCCCTGCCGGCGCCGGCACCTCAGGCAGCTTCAGGCCCAGCTCCGCGATCTTCTGCTCCGGCGTCACTGCTTCTCCCGCTTGAAGTAGGCCACCAGCTGCTCGGGCGAGGCGCCCTGCACGATCTGGACCAGCTCCCAGCCGTCGGAGCCGAAGTTGTCCAGGATCATCTTGGTGTTGTGGATCAGCAAGGGGGCCGTGAGGTACTCCCATTTCTTCATGAGGGCCAGAGTAGGCCCTGAGACCCGCAGCCTGTGGCGCACCGCTGAGCGCGGCGCACCATAGTGTGAGCAATCTCAAAGGGTGGTCGTCGGCTCTCCGCAAGTGACCCTTCGGTAGCCTCGAGTCGTGGAGTATCCGGACACGGATTGGGCCGGCGTGCGGCTGCATGTGGTCACAGGCAAGGGCGGCACCGGCAAGACGACCGTGGCCGCCGCTCTCGCGCTCGCCTTGGCCGCCGGCGGCCGCAAGGTGCTGCTCGTCGAGGTTGAGGGCCGGCAAGGCATCGCGCAGATCTTCGATCTGCCACCGCTGCCCTACGAGGAACGCAAGATCGCCGTCGCACCCGCCGGCGGCGACGTGTACGCGCTGGCCATCGATCCCGAAGAGGCCATGCTCGACTACATGGAGATGTTCTACGGGATGCGCAGGGCGGGCCGGGCTCTGACCAAGATGGGCATCGTCGACTTCGCCACCACCGTGGCCCCCGGCTTTCGCGACGTGCTCGTCACCGGCAAGACGACTGAGGCCGTGCGCAGGCGAGGCAAGAACGGCCGCAGGGTCTATGACGCGGTCGTGCTCGACGCGCCCCCGACCGGCCGCATCACGCGCTTCCTGAACGTCACCCAGGAGGTGGCCGGCCTGGCCAAGGTCGGGCCGATCAAAAACCACTCCGACCTGGTCAACGGAGTCGTGAAATCTCCCGAAACGGCCGTGCACTTCGTGACGCTGCTGGAGGAGATGCCCGTCCAGGAGACACTCGACGGCATCTCCGAATTGCGATCAGCGGGGCTCCCCGCTGGTGGAATTTTCATCAATATGGTCCGCGAATCACTGCTCCCGCAGGCCGCTCTTGACACTGCTGTCAAAGGCCGATTCGACACCGGGGAGCTCGTGCTCGGACTCAAGGCGGCCGGGGTGGCCGACGGCGCGGAGGCCTCGGCGTTCGCCGCGGCGCTGGCGGAAGAGATCGTCGAGCACGCCCGCCGCAGCGAGCTGGAGAGCGCCGAGCGCGACTCGCTGGCCGAGGCGGGGCTGAAGAGCTACGAGCTGCCGCTGCTGGCCGACGGCGTGGACCTGGCCGGCCTGTACGAGCTGGCAGAGAGCATGCGCACCCAAGGAGCAGCGTGAAGAAGCCGGCAGTGCTCGACATCGACGCGATTCTCGACGACCAGGGCACCAGGATCATCGTCTGCTGCGGCGCCGGCGGCGTGGGCAAGACCACGACCGCAGCGGCGCTCGGGCTGCGGGCGGCCGAGCGCGGCAGGTGCGCGGTCGTGCTCACCGTGGACCCCGCGCGGCGCCTGGCCCAGTCGATGGGGCTGACCGAGCTGGACAACACCCCGCGCCTGGTCACCTCGCCCGCTGGCGGCGGCCAGCTCTACGCCATGATGCTCGACATGAAGCGCACGTTCGACGAGATCATCGAGGCGCACGCCGACCCCGAGCGGGCCCGCCAGATCCTGTCGAACCCCTTCTACCAGTCGCTCTCCTCCAGCTTCTCCGGCACGCAGGAGTACATGGCCATGGAGAAGCTGGGCCAGCTCCGCCGCTCGGACGAGTGGGACCTGATCATCGTGGACACGCCGCCGTCGCGGTCCGCGCTCGACTTCCTCGACGCTCCCGAGCGGCTCGGGCGCTTCCTCGACGGGCGGTTCATCCGGCTGCTCACGGCGCCCGCCAAGGCCGGAGGACGCAGCGCGTTCCGGCTGCTCAACGCCGGGTTCGGGCTGATGGCAGGCGTGATGACCAAGCTGCTGGGCGCGCAGGTGATCAAGGATCTGCAGACGTTCGTGTCCGCCCTGGACGCCGTCTTCGGCGGGTTCAGGCAGCGGGCCGAGATGACGTACAAGCTGCTGCAGGCCCCCGGGACGGCCTTCCTGGTGGTGGCCGCGCCCGAGCGGGACGCCATGCGGGAGGCGTCCTACTTCGTCGAGCGGCTCGCCGAGGAGCGCATGCCACTGGCCGGCCTGGTGGTCAACCGCGTGCACATGTCGCCCGCCACGGTTCTCTCAGCCGCCCGTAGCGCCGCGGCCGCGGAAGACCTGGAGTCGCGGGGCGAGCACGAGCTGACCGCCGCCGTGCTGCGGCTGCACGCCGGGCGAATGCAGCTCGCGGCCCGCGAAGGCCGTGAGCAGGAGCATTTCGTCTCGGCCCACCCCACGGTGCCCGTGGTGCGGGTTCGCGCCATGTCCGAGGACGTCCACGATCTCACTGGTCTGCGGCAGATCGGGGCCCTGCTGGCGAGCGCATAAAAAGTACGGCCGGCGGACGGCGCCGGCCGTACTCGGCTCGCCGGGCTTTGACTCAGCCCGCGATCAGCTCGTTGGTTCGTTCGTACTCTTCCTTGGCCGACTCGAGCAAGTCGCGCCACGAGTCCACGTCAGGCCGCCGTCGAAGCAGTGCACGCCGTTCGCGTTCGGTCATACCGCCCCACACCCCGAACTCGATGCGATTGTCCAGTGCATCGGCGAGGCATTCGGTACGGACCGGGCAGCCCCGGCAGATGAGCTTGGCCCTGTTCTGCGCGGCGCCCTGCACGAACAGGGCATCCGGATCCGCACCCTTACAGGCGGCACGGGAGGTCCAATCCGTGATCCACATTGTTCGACCCCACTCCCCTTAGGTGGTCAGTCGTCATTTGGGGCCGACGGGCGCGGGCGCCGAGCCTCCGTATTCAGTTGCCGCAGAGGAGAACGTACGCAACTTCACCTTCGGGCCGACAGACCCCAGAGGACCAATTTCTCGCGGCAGTCTTGACCGGGAATGACTAGTCACCCCCATCAGTCAAGGTGAAATGGTGTCGTGCTACCGGAAAGGTCAGAGTTTCGACGTACCCTTGGTAGCGTGCAAGCGCAGCGCAAAGATCGTTCCAACCCTGTCCTCGGCATCCTGCGTCTGATCATCGCGGGAACCACTGCCGGGGTGCTCGCGGCCGCCGTGGCCCTTCCCGCGATCGGCGGGGCGGGGATCTCCACGAAGAGCGCTGTGGAAAGCCTCAACCTCAAGCCCGAAGAGCTCGACGAACCCCCTCTGCCCGAGCGCACGCTCCTGAGGGACGCGAACGGCAAGCAGATCGCGCAGTTCTACTACGAGAACCGCCAGTCTGTGCCCCTCGGCAAGGTCGCCCCGATCATGCAGACGGCCCTGATCGCGATCGAGGACTTCCGTTTCTACCAGCACGGGCCGATCGATGTTGAGGGAACGGCGAGAGCTCTCCTCAAGAATTTCTCGAGCGGCGGCGTGATGCAGGGCGGCTCGTCCATCACGCAGCAGTACGTCAAGCAGGTGCTGCTCAACAAGGCCGAGACGCCCGAGGAGCAGCAGGCCGCCATCGCCCCGACGCTCTCGCGCAAGCTGTCCGAGCTGCGCTATGCGATGGCCATCGAGAAGAAGTACACCAAGAACCAGATTCTCGAGAAATATCTGAACATCGCCTACTTCGGCGCCGGCGCCCACGGCGTCCAGGCCGCGGCCAGGCGCTTCTTCGACAAGCCCGCCTCCGAGCTCAACCTCGCAGAGGCGGCCACGCTCGCCGGCGCCGTACAGAACCCCGCCAGGACCGACCCGAGCGTCGGCCCCGAGTCGCGGGCGCGCCTGCTGCAGCGGCGCAACATCGTGCTCGACCGGATGGCCGAGATCGGCAAGATCTCGCTGCAGGATGCCACCGAGGCCAAGGCGAAGAAGCTGGGCTGGAAGAACATCAAGGCGCCCGGCGGCTGCGAGGCCAGCAAATTCCCGTACTTCTGCCTCTACGTCCAGTACGAGATCCTCAACAACGAGGACTTCGGGAAGAACCAGGACGAGCGCAGGAAGCTGCTCCAGCGCGGTGGCCTGGAGATCAAGACCACGATCGACCCGAAGATGCAGGCCGCCGCCGAGAAGGCGATCAAGAAGTACGTCTCCAAGAAGGACAAGCCCGTGGCCTCGCAGGCCATGGTCGTTCCCGGCACCGGCGAGATCAAGGCGATGGCCGCCTCGCGGAAGTTCGGCGGGAGCAAGAAGAAGAACGAGATGAGCTACAACATCGTGGCCGACGGGGCGCACGGCGGCGGGCGCGGGTTCCAGCAGGGCTCGACGGCCAAGGTCTACACGCTGGCCACGGCGTTGGAGGAAGGGCTCAAGTACGGCGACGGCTTCCCCGCCCCCGCGGGCTACACGGCCGGCGGCTACAGCACGTTCAAGAACTGCAAGGGCGAGAACGTCGGCGACCCGTCCCACACCGTGCGCAACTCCAGCGAGGGCGGCGGCGGCTTCAAGACGCTCGAGACCGGCACCTGGGGCTCGGTGAACACGTTCTTCCTCAGGCTGGAGCAGGAGGTCGGGCTCTGCAGCGTGGTCAAGATGGCCAAGAAGCTCGGGGTCAAGCGGGCCGACGGGGACAAGCTGTCCGAGGTGGAGACGTTCACGCTGGGGGTCAACGAGGTCGACCCCGTGACGATCTCCAGCGCGTACGCGGTGTTCGCCTCGCGCGGGCAGTACTGCAAGCCGCTCGCGATCACGGAGATCAAGGACAGGAACGGCACGGCCAAGCAGTACAAGCCGAAGTGCTCGCAGGTGCTGGAGGAGGAGGTCGCCGACGCGGTCAGCGGCATCCTGTCCGGGGTGTTCACCAAGGGCACGATGCGCGAGGTGGGCGGCATCGGGCGGGACGCGGCCGGCAAGACGGGCACGACCGACAACTACATGTCGGCCTGGTTCGCCGGCTACACCCCCAACCTGGCCTCAGCCGTCAGCCTGGGCGACCCGCGCGGCACCTCGTCCCACAAGCTGATCGGGATCACGATCGGGGGGCAGTACTACTCGTACGTGTACGGGGCCTCCATTTCCGGGCGGATCTGGAAAGACTCGATGATGTCCGCGCTGAAGGGGGTCGAGCCGACGGAGTTCACGCCGGTGGACCGGTCGCGGTTCGGCGGATGCACGGAGAACTGCGCGCCCAAGCCGCCCAAGAAGAAGGACGGCAAGGACGGGCAGGGGCCGCCTGGGGACGGCGGTGACCCGTTCGACATCTTCAACCCGCCGAACGGGGACCAGCCGGGTAACGGGCAGGGCAACGGGCGCGGGCGGTAGGTCACCGGCTCCGTCATCACGACCGGCCGCTGCCCAACCGCTACTTGCCCGCCAGACGCGCGCGGACGGCGGCGGCGACGCGTCCGCCCTCGGCCCGTCCCGCGATCTTCGGGTTGACGACCTTCATGACCTGCCCCATGGCCTGCGGCCCGGCAGCGCCGGTCTCCGCGATGGCGGCGTCGACGATGGCCTCCAGCTCCTCGTCGGAGAGCTGCGCCGGCAGGTACTCCTCCAGCACCGCCTGCTCGTCCAGCTCGGCCTGCGCCTGCTCGGCCCGCCCCGCGTTCCCGAACGCCTCGGCCGCCTCCCGGCGCTTCTTGGCCTCCTTGGTCAGCACCTTGATGATCTCGTCGTCGGTCAGCTCCCTGGCCTCCTTACCGGCGACCTCCTCGACGTTCACCGCGGCCAGTGCCATACGGATCGTCCGGAGACGTACCTCGTCCCGGCTCTTCATGGAGGCCGTCAGGTCGGCCTTCAGCTTGTTCTTCAATGCGCTCATGCGGTCCATCTTGCCGTCTAGGCGGACCGGCGCGGACGCCTCGCGCCGGATGTCGGGCATCATGAGTACGTGAGAAAAGCCGTCGCAGTGCCACTGTCCATGCTTGGTCTCGGCCTCGCCGGGCTGGGTTACGCCTCTGTGGTGGAGCGCAACTGGTTCCGCCTGCGGCGCTTCGACGTGCCCGTGCTGGAGCGCGGCCAGCGTCCCATACGCGTTCTCCACCTCTCCGACCTGCATCTGACGCCCCGCCGTACGATGCTCATCAACTGGGTGCGCTCCCTGGGCGCGCTGAAGCCGGACCTGGTCGTCAACACCGGCGACTCGATCGCCCACCCGGACGCCGTCCCCTCGCTCCTGTACGCCCTGGAGCCCCTGCTCTCCCGCCCGGGCCTCTTCGTCTACGGCTCCAACGACCTGTACGCCCCGAAGCCCAAAAACCCGGCCCGCTACCTCTGGCGCACGTCCAAGAACGAGCGCCGCCAGCACATCCCCACCCTGCCCTGGGAGGAGCTGGGAGCGGGCATGGCCGCCGAGGGCTGGCTCGACATGAACAACACCACGGCCCGCATCAAGGTGGGCGACCTGGACGTGGCGGTGGCGGGCATCCACGACTCCCACATCTCACGCGACCGCTACGATCTCGTGGCCGGTCCCGCCCCCGCGGACGCCGACCTCCGCCTGGGCGTCATGCACTCGCCCGAGCCACGCAACATGACCCGCTTCGCCGAGGACGGCTACCAGTTCCTGCTCGCCGGCCACACCCACGGCGGCCAGCTCTGCATCCCCTTCTACGGCGCCCTGGTCACCAACTGCGGCATCGACCGGGCCAGAGTCAAGGGCCTGAGCCGCCACGACAACGCCTGGCTCCACGTCTCCGCCGGCCTCGGCACCTCCCCGTACGCCCCGGCCCGCTTCGCCTGCTTCCCGGAGGCATCGTTGCTCACGCTCGTTCCCCGCCGCTGACACGGTCACAAGTACCTTGGGAGTCCGCTAGACTTTTCCAAGCACGCGCAAGACCGGCGTGCACCGGGGTGTAGCGCAGCTTGGCAGCGCGCTTCGTTCGGGACGAAGAGGTCGTGGGTTCAAATCCCGCCACCCCGACAGAGTTTGACCAGGTAAAAGGCCGCTTCCGAAGATCGGAAGCGGCCTTTCTTGTCTTCTGAGTGACTACCTCACCGATCGTCACAGCTCAGGAAGCCCACGGCACAGGACAGTGATGTCTATCGCTGTCCTTGATCAGCAGGATGCCGGCATCGGCCCTGCAGTCCTCTCAGTGTTTGATCTAGAGGGTAGGCGTGAGCTCTGACTACAGTGGCGACGGCTGGCGGTCGAGTGCGGCCAAAGCTGGTCAAAACTGGAGGAGAACAGGAATGCGAAGAACCTGGCCAGTGGCGTTGGCGGCCCTCGCCACGGTTGTCATGGGCGGCGCGACGCCGGCGAGTGGCGACGCGGTCGATCCGGTAACCGATTCGACGACGGCAGCGGTCTGCGGCAGCTCGTCGCTGAACGGCCCGGCCACACCGCCCTCCGGCGCGGTCGTGGTCCCTGCGGGCGACAACAGCGGCGTGGACTTACGCCAGGCGAACACCACGTACTACTTCGAGACCGGCACGCACACGCTGGGCACCGACCCGTACTCCCAGATCATGCCCGGCGACGGCGCGACGTTCATCGGCGCGCCCGGCGCGGTACTGAACGGGCAGCGGCTGAACCGGTACGCGTTCACTCAGCATGCGACCGGCGTCACGATCCGGTACCTGACCATCACCGGGTTCGTCGCGCCGCGCGATGAGGGTGTGGTCAACCACGACTCCGGCGATGGCTGGGTCGTGGAGCACAACACGATCCGCGACAACTCCGGCGCGGGGCTGATGGCCGGGGCCACAAACAAGATCAGTGGCAACTGCTTCAAGGACAACGGGCAGTACGGCCTGAACGCGTATAAGTCCGGCAACACCATCACCGGCCTGGTCGTGGCGGACAACGAGTTCACCGGCAACAACACCGAGGACTGGGAGCACCAGGTCCCTGGATGCGGATGTACCGGTGGCATGAAGTTCTGGGCGGTGAACGGTGCAGACGTGACCGGCAACTGGGTCCACGGCAACCACGGGCCGGGGGTCTGGGCGGACACCAACAACAACGACTTCCTCATCGAGGACAACCTCATCGAGGACAACGACTCGCTCGCGATCTTCTACGAGATCAGCTACAACGTCGTGATCCGGAACAACACCATCCGCGGCAACGCCTGGGCCTCCGGTGCCGAGCGGGCAGCGAAGGGCGACCCGTTCCCCGAAGCGGCGATCTACCTGTCCGAGGCGGACGGTGAGCCCCGCTTGACAGCGCGAACCAGCAAGATCGAGATCACCGGCAACCTGTTCGAGAACAACTGGGGCGGGATCACCGCGTGGGCGAACGCCGACCGGTTCTGCAACAGCCCAGCCTCAACGACCGGCGACTGCACGCTGATAGTCGGGCCGACCAACACCTCACAGTGCTCGGCTCCTGCCATCGCCAGCGAGCCGCTCTACACCAACTGCCGCTGGTGGACGAAGAACGTCGACATCCACCACAACACGTTCGCCTTCGACCCCAGTGCCGTCAACGGCGGCTGCCCAACGCAGTACTGCGGGCACATGGCCCTGCTGTCCAACTGGGGCACGTACCCAGACTGGTCCCCGTACAAGGGCGCCGTGATCCAGCAGTCGATCGTCCACGAATCGCACAACTCCTGGCACGACAACACCTATACAGGGCCGTGGCAGTTCAGGGTCACCGACATGGGCAGTCGCATCTCGCCCGGGCAGTGGGTCGGCCCCCAGTACGGCCAGGACGCCGGCAGCACGTTCGACGGCGGCACGCCCGTCCCGCCGTCGATCACCGAGCAGGACTTCGAGTCCGGCTCGACCACCTCGCCCTACGCCCCGTGGTACGGGGCCGGTCTGGCGCATCAGACCGGCGACGCGCATGGTGGCACGGGCTCGCTGCAGATGACCAGCACCCAGGCGTCTGGCAGCGCGGTGGCGCTTGACAACTACCCCGGATACAGCGGTGTGGTCGCCGGTACGAGTTACCACGTGTCGCTGTGGTACAGGGAGGCCGTGGCGACCATGCCTGCCGTCACGTGGAATGTTCGGTGGCGCGACGAGTCCGGCACGGTGCTGCGTACCGACGCCATCTCCCTGGCCCAGAAGACCGCCTGGACCGAAGCAGCCGGCACGTTCACCGCGCCCGCGGGCACGACCCGCGTCGACTGGACCTTTGTCTGGAACGCGAGCACCGCCGGGCCCGCGTTCCAGATCGATGATCTGGCAATCCGTACCGGGGAAGCTCAAGCAAAGACCTGAAGAACATGAGCCCGGTGACGGCGCTCCGCCCGCCTTCCTGAAACGCTACGCGCAAACGTGCGGCTGTAACACGGAAAACATGTTGCAGCCGCTCTGATGGGAGCAACATCCCGAGAAGGCGCGTGAAGCACCCGTCTTGAGGTCCCGGGACCGAGGTGCGGAAGGTACGCATCAGCTATCCGGACGGCACTTCAGCGGAGCCTCCGCTCGGGCCGCCAGGCGGTCCCGGCGGCGTCCGTTGGTTCTCCACCGAAGTGAAGTCTCGCCCGTTCAAGCTCTTCGCCGAAATGCAGGACGGTACGGTCACCGGCACCGTACAGCGCGTCCCCTCGGAGCGGTGACCGGAAACGATCCGTTCGCGAGAAGCAGGCCGCCGGCCACTCCCCAGCGGTCGCGTACGTTACTCGACCAGATACACAGCGTTCTGGTCACACGGGGACGTCGACGCGCCAAGCGAGCACGCGGCCGTAGTGAGACTGGCCGTACACGTGCAGGTTCCCGCGGACAGTCGCCGCAGCGACGGAGCATACCGGGCGGGCGAACGCGCCAAGGATGGCGAGGCGGCGCTGGGAGGCGGCGTCCCACAGCGCCACTGTGCCGTCCTCGGTCCCAGTCACCAGCAGGACCCCGTCACCGTGCTCGACCAGACTCAGGCAGGTGACGGTCGATGTATGCGGTATCCACTCCCGGCGTTCCCCGATGGTGGCGTCCCACAGGTGCACGTACCTCCCGCTGCCGACGGCGAGTACGTCAAGATCGGCGATTCGGCCCATGGCCAGACCCTCGCCGGCGTCGTCCACGCCGAGCGCCCGGATGTGCCGGCCGGTCAGCGGGCTCCAGAGGTCCACCTTGCTGCCGCACCTTGTGGCCAGCACCGGCTGATCCCCGGCCCTGCCGAAGGCGCTCTCGCTCAGCGAGAACCCCCACCTGGGCAGCTTGGCCACGCGCTCCTGTGTGACCGGGTCCCACACGTCGGCGCCGGCTGCGAGCAGCGCCCGGCCGTCGGCCTCGCCGAAGGCGAGAGCGGTGGGTGAGGCGTGATCCATGCCGCCGAAGGTGACCTGGCCACCCTTGGCATCGCCCTTCCGGGTGATCCCACGGATCTTGCTCAGTGGCTGCCACAGCATGGTGCCGTAGGCGGCACAGCCACTGCTCGCGATGTACGGCCGACCGGCCACATTTCCGGCTGCCAGTCCTCGGCAGCAGTGGTCATAAGGCGAGATGTCGCAGTCGTGGCCGCGGCCGCTCTGGCGGCAACCCACCGAACCGATCTTCTTTCCACTCGCCGCGTCCACCAGGAGCACCGTGTCACTGTGCGTGCCGACGGCCAGCGCGGGCACGCCCTGCACTGTGGTGAACAGCGCCAGCCCCGACCCGCCGTAGCCGGTCCGCCGGTGTCTGTGCGGCGTCTGTGCGTCCCAGACCTGCACCGTCCCGTCGAGACCGGCCGTGGCCAGGCAGAGGCGTCCCTCCAGGCGCCCGAAGGCGGCGGCCGTGATCAGGCGGGTGTCGGCGTCCAGGTCGACGTCCGTCTCGTGGCCCGGGTGCCAGATCACGGCCTTGGCGGGCCGTTCCCACGCCCCGACGGCTCCGGTGTGGTTCGCCACGAGCATCACGTTCTGCCCGGCGTGAGTGGTCATGGTCACCGGCCCCTGGTCGCGGTCGAACCCCTGGCTGGGGGTCCTGTCGCCGAGGTTCTCCAGTTTCAGGTAGACCACCTCGCGGCTTTGCACCGTGTAGCCCGGCGGGTGTTCGATCCGGACCACCACGGCGACTTCGGGCCGCCCGCTCCATACGCCCACGAGCAGGGGCGGAGCGAACCCGTCCTGCTCCATGTCCTCCCAGACATCGCTCGGTTCGGCGGTCCCCAGCTGCTCGCCGGTGGCGACGTCCCACACGTACAGCTCGTAGGGGCTCAGAGAGGCCAGTACGGTGCTCTCGCCCAGCTTCGCCACCGCGAGGTCGAGTATCCCGTCCCTCTCCTCCGCACGCAGCTCTCGCACGAGCTCGCCGGTGGCCGGGTCCAGCAGGTCGACGCGCCCGTCCTCGTCTTCGGCCGGGAAGCCGCGGTTGTCGAAACCGATCGCCACGGCGAGCAGCATCCGCCCACCCTCGGCCTCGACGAAGGCCATGGCTGTCGGATGGCCGCCGGTCGTGTCACAGGTGAACCCGCTCGCTCCGGTGAGCAGGTCCCAGGTGCGGATCGTGCCGTCGTGGTCGCCGCCGGCCAGCACCGGGCGGCCGTCCACCACGCCGAACGCCAGGGCGCGGACGCTCGCCGTATGGCCCTCCAGGTCCGGCCCTGACTGGTCGAACGCGTCGCGAAGCCGTACCACGTGGTCGTCGCCGCCACTGGCCACGAACGTGCGTCCCTCGAACTCGCCCATCGCCACCGCCCAGACCGGGCCGTCGTGGCGGGCCGTGCACACGTGGAAGGCCGTGGGCCGCTCGCCGGTTTCCCATGCCAGAGTCCATGTCCCCGGCCCTATCACATCGAATGCTGTCAGGGCTTCCGGTTCCTCGGCAGCGGCGGTCGCGCACAAGTACTCGAGCCGTTCGGGGCCGGGTAGAGCGAGAAGCCGCGGGAGCGCCCGGCGATAGGCCCGCAGCAGGGCCGGTGGGCACGATCCGCCGAGCGCGCCGCGGAGGAACGCCGGACCGGCTTCGTTCAATAAGGTGAGATCGAGCGTCATCGGCGCTGTCCCTCCTTTTGCTCTCGATCGGAACCGAGTTTGGCGAGCTTCGCCAAGTTCTCCGGCAGCCCGCCGCGCCCTGATCGCCCGGAACGTGCTCGGCGTCCAGCGACAATCGGGGCTTTCGCTCGGGCGATCCGTCCGGCCTCGGCCGGGTGCCGGCGCAGGTAGCCCTCGATGGCGGTGACGAACCGCGGGGTGAGCGCCAGGGCGCTTCTTCGAGGACTCGCGTCACGATTACCCGTGGAATGATGCCAAGTCACAATAGCAACGTACGGGTGATTCGCCCCATGTGTTGACAACCGTAGGCCTTCGCAGCGCGACACATGCTTTCGTCCGTAGCGGTGAGCGGGGCCCGGAAGAGGCGGCCCTCAAACTTTACCGAGCCCGAAAACCCTGACAGGCACGGCATTTCAGTACCGTTCAGCGGCCGATACACGCAAATCCCATTTTGCCCTACTTGCACTATCTATGGATAGATGCCTATCTTTTGCCTAATCAAGGCATAGATGGGACGACTTTCGCCGCATCGTTGCCGCTTCGTTGACCGGACCGTGCGCTGCCCTCAGAACTCTTCGTGGACAGCGTTCGGCCGCCGAATCCGCGCCTCGCGGAGCCGGGGACCCACCTCTTGGGGTGAATCGGACGCCAGCCCAGGCTGCGCCCGTAGGGCACTTCCAGGCCCGAACCCGTCAGCTAACCCGGTAGGCGGCATGGAAGCAAGGAGTCAATGCCGTCATGCCCAAGCCTCGGCTTGCCACAGTCGCCCACGCCCTCAAGAATCACTTCGATCCCCTCACCCAGCGCCTCAGCTTCGTCGTCGCCGGTGCGATCATCGCCGGGACCGCCGCCGTCGCCAGCGTGGCCGGCATGGCGCTCGCATCCTCCACGGAGAACGGCCCTGCGCACGCGGCTCAGCATGAGACCGGATCTCTCACGTATGGCCTGGACATCTCCAACTACGAGCCCCAGTACGACTGGAACGCCAGCACGGCCAAGTTCGGCATCATCAAGGCCACGGAAGGCACGAGCTTCCGCGATGCCTCCTTCGCCAGGCACTGGCTCCAGCTGGGCAAGAAGGGGATCGTGCGCGGGGCCTACCACTACGGCCACCCCGGCAACGACCCCGTCGCGGAGGCCGAGCACTTCCTGTCCGTGGTGAACTCCCAGCCCGCCAAGCCCGGCGACCTGCTGGTCCTTGACCTGGAGACCACGGACGGCAAGTCCGTCACCGAGGTCAACACCTGGGCCAAGACGTGGCTGTCGTACGTGAAGGCCAAGACCGGGATCACCCCGATGTTCTACAGCGGCTGGAACTTCGCCAACACCTACGGCAGGGGCCTGGCCCAGTACCCGCTGTGGGTCGCCCACTACAGCAAGGCCAAGGGATCGATCACCCCGCCCGCCGACTGGAAGTCCTGGACCATCCACCAGTACACCGAAACCCCCATCGACCAGAACGTCTCCGCACTGACCGCCGACCAACTGCGCAGCCTGGGCCGCCGCGCTGCCTGATCGGCGCCTGGAGCGCCTGGTACGGCAAGCGCGGCGAACGGGCCACCTCGCCAAAGCCGCAGCAACCACCACGGATCCACGAAGGAACGCTGCGAGTCCTTGAGCCGCACGATTGCGCCGTCCACGCCTACCTGTGGCTGCGTCACCTCATGTGTTCGGCCATGACCCGCCGCATGTCGGAGGCGGCCCGCAGGGTGCCCCGGACGGTGCCGGTGACCTTGGAACGGCCCGTTCTGCGCAGGTAGTCCACCTCCACCTCCGCGATCCGCCACCCGGAGGCGGCCGCGCGCAGCACCATTTCGAGCGGGTAGCCGAACCGGCGATCGTTCAGCCCGAGCGCCAGCAGCCGGGACCGTCCGGCGGCCCGCATGGGCCCGAGGTCGTGCAACGGCGCCCCGGTGCGGCGACGCAGGCCGCGGGCGATGACGGCGTTGCCGAGCCGGGCGTGCCAGGGCCAGGCGCCTGCCACGCGCGGCCGGCGGGCGCCGAGCACCAGGTCGGCGTGGCCGCCGATGACGGGTTCGGCGACTCTCGGGAGCTGGCGGGGGTCGAGGGAGGCGTCGGCGTCCATGAAGCAGACCACCTCCGCGCTCGCGGCCAGCAGCCCCGCGTGGCAGGCGGCACCGAAGCCGCGGCGCGGCTCGTGTACCACACGGGCGCCGAGGTCGCGGGCGACCTCTGCCGAGCGGTCGGTGGAACCGTTGTCGACCACCAGGGCACGGTATCCGTCGGGCATACGACCGAGCACCCAGTCGAGCGCGGCCTCCTCGTTCAGGCAGGGCAGGATCACCTCGACGGTCATGACCACGCGAACTCCTTCATGCCCGCCTCGAACCCGATCTCGGCGTGGAAGCCGAGCTCGCGGCCTGCCCGCTCGGGAGAGGCGACGATGTGGCGGACGTCCCCGAGCCGGTAGCCGCCGGTGATCTGCGGGGCCGGGCCGCCCCGCTCGGCGGCCAGTGCGGCGGCCATCTCGCCGACGGTGTGCGGGGTGCCGCTGGCGATGTTGTAGGCGCGCGGCTCGCCGGGATGCGCGGGCGCGAGGGCGGCCGCCAGGTTCGCCCGGGCGACGTCGCGTACGTGCACGAAGTCGCGGAGCTGGCCGCCGTCTTCGAAGACCTTCGGCGGCCGTCCCGCCTCCAGCTCGGAACGGAAGATCGCGGCGACGCCGGCGTAGGGGGTGTCGCGGGGCATGCGTGGGCCGTAGACGTTGTGGTACCGGAGTGCGACGACGCTGCCGCCGGTCTCCCTTGCCCAGTTCGCGGCCAGGTGCTCCTGGGCGAGCTTGCTGGTGGCGTAGGCGTTGCGCGGATCGAGCGGCGCGTCCTCGGCGATGGTGACGCAGCGGACCGGCATGCCGCAGTCAGGGCAGGCCGGGTCGAACCGGCCCCGCTCCAGGTCCCCTCTCGTGCGCGGGCCCGGGCGCACCCGGCCGTGCCCGGGGCACTCGTAGGAGCCCTCTCCGTAGACCACCATCGAGGAGGCCAGCACCAGCCGCTCGACCCGATGGCGCGCCATGGCCGCCAGCAGCACGGCCGTGCCGTACATGTTGATCGAGGCGTAGTCCGGCAGGTCGGCGACGTCCACGCCGAGACCGACCTTGGCGGCCTGGTGCACCACGAGGTCCACGCCCGGCAGCAGCCGATCCAGCACCGCATCGTCGCGCACATCGGCGCCGGCGCGCAGGTCGAGGCCGACGACCTCGTGCCCATCGGCTTCGAGTGCCTCGACCACGTGACCACCGATGAATCCGGCCGAGCCGGTGACCATCACTCTCACCTGGCCGACGCTAGCCCCGCCCCGCGGCCGGACTGTAGCGACGTTCGCACTTCGTAAGAGTTCTTATGGAGTACGAACGTCTGGCTCTCCAGCGGCCACGAACCGCCTCCGGGATGTGAGGCTGCCGCCGTGAAGCTCATCGTCGTGCTCGTGGGCCTGGCCTTCGTTCTGGTGCGGACGGTGGCCGGGGCGCCCGGTCTGGGCTGGTACCTGCTCGCCTGGGCGCTGTTCGCCGTGGCGGTGTGGCTGGCGCGGCAGGCGCCGGACAGGCGGCTGGCCGTCCTGGTCGTCGTCGGCGGCATCGTGATGGTCACGACCGGGCTGTCGGCGCCGCCGAGCAGCAGCACCGACTCCTTCCGGTACGCCTGGGACGGCCGGGTCCAGGCCGCGGGCATCTCCCCGTACGACCATCCGCCGGCCGACCCGGCGCTCGCCGGGCTGCGCGACGGCTGGCTCTTCCCCTCCGGGTGCGAGGCCCGCGGCCTGTGGCCGCTCCCGGACGGAGGGTGCACCAGGATCAACCGCCCCACCGTGCCCACCATCTACCCGCCGGTCGCCCAGGGCTACTTCCTCCTGGTTCACTGGCTCTCGCCGGACGGCGCCCGGCACAAGGTCCTGCAGCTCGGCGGCTGGGTGATGGCCGTCGTCGTGTTGCTCGCACTGTGCAGGTGGAACGTCCGGACGGCCGCCTACTGGGCGTGGTGCCCCGCCGTCCCCATCGAGGCCGTGAACAACGCGCACGTCGACATGCTCGCCGTGCTGCTGGTCGTGCTCGCCATGCGCGCCGCACGCGCCCGCGGGGCGCTGCTCGGCGCGGCCGTGGCGGCCAAGTTGCTGCCCGCCGCGACGCTGCCCGGCGCTCTGTCGGGAGTCCTGGCGAACGGGCTGGACTGGCGGCGCGTCCTCAAGATCCTTGTGCCCGCCACCCTGGTCGTGGCGCTCGCCTACCTGCCCTACGCGCTGGTCTCACAGGCGTCGGTCGTGGGTTACCTGCCGGGCTACCTGCAGGAGGAGCGCTACGAGAGCCCTGCCGACGGCAACCGCTACGCCCTCGTACGGCTGGCGATGCCGGACTCCTGGGCGCCCTGGGCCGTGATCGTGCTGCTCGTCCTGGTCGCTCTCTACGTCCTGCGGTACGGCGATCCCGAACGCCCGTGGCACGGCGCGCTCATCGTCAGCGGGTGGCTGCTGCTGCTCTTCACGCCGGGCTACTCCTGGTACGCGCTGCTGGTCGTCGCGCTGGCCGCGATGGACGGCCGGTGGGAGTGGCTGGGGGTGGCCCTGGCGGGCGGGGTCGCCTATGTCGCGGGCCCGATGGCGCGCGACAGCCCCGCCACCGCCTTCTACATCGCGGCGGCGCTGGCCGTGCTGGTCGGCTGGACCGTACGCCGGCGATCGGGCACAGGACCGGCAACCCCTGGATCCTCTCGCTCGGCTACGGCCTCGACTTAACCCTCGCTTCTTCGCACTCGTCTGCCTCCGTCTCGTAAGGACCACGCATGTCGCCTAGCCGTACGGCGCAAATCATGATCATCGCCAAGGAACCGGTGGCCGGGCGGGTCAAGACCCGGCTGACCCCGCCGTTCAGGCCGGAGCAGGCCGCCGCGCTCGCCGAAGCCGCCCTCCGCGACAGCCTGCGCGCCGTGTCCGAGACGCCCGCCGCCCAGCGGCTGCTCGCCCTGGACGGACTGCCGGGCAGCTGGCTGCCCGCCGGATTCGCGGTCATCCCCCAGCGCGGCTCGGGCCTGGACGAGCGCCTCGCGGCGGCCTTCTCGGACGCCTACCGGCTCCGGCCGGACCCCGTCGTGCTGATCGGCATGGACACCCCGCAGGTGACTCCCGCCCTGCTCGGCGAGGCGGTCGATGCGCTGGGACGTCACGACGCGGTCTACGGCCCGGCGGCCGACGGCGGCTTCTGGCTGCTCGG
>NZ_JBFAMX010000063.1:0-32521 GCF_040659615.1 Nonomuraea sp. NPDC049784 | reverse complement strand
GTTGCGGCGGTTATGGCGGGAAGGAAACACCCGGTTACATTCCGAACCCGGAAGTTAAGCTTCCCAGCGCCGATGGTACTGCACTCGGGAGGGTGCGGGAGAGTAGGTCACCGCCGCACAATATTTACATGAGAGGGCCACCCGGACGGGTGGCCCTCTTTTTTGTTCGGTGCAGATACACCGCGTTCAGATGCGTTCGACGTTGGCGCCCCGGCAGCGGTTGCGGGTGTCGAAGATGAAGGGACTGGCCTCTTCCACCAGGTCGTAGTCGAAGCAGTCGTGGTCGGTCAGGATGGCCACGGCGTCGGCGGCGGCCAGCTCCTGGCGGGTGGCCTCGACGATTTCGACGCCGACCGGCAGCTGGTAGTCGTCGATGTACGGGTCGGCGGCGCGGACGTGGGCGCCGAGCTTGCAGAGCGATCGCGCGATCTGCATGGAGGGCGACTCGCGGCAGTCCCCGACGTTCTTCTTGTACGCGAGGCCCAGGAGCAGCAGCCGGCTGCCTTTGAGCGGCTTAGCGCGCTCGTTCAGCGCCACGGCGAGCCGGCGGACGACCTGGTCCGGCATGCTGTTGTTGATGTCGTTGGCCAGTTCCACGAACCGGAAGTTGTGCCCGAGTCCCCGCTTGACCGCCCACGACAGGTACGACGGGTCGATCGGCAGGCAGTGCCCCCCGACGCCGGGGCCCGGGATGAAGCGCATGTAACCGAACGGCTTGGTGGCGGCGGCGTCGATGGCCTCCCAGGCGTCGATCCCGAGCTGGTGGGCGAAGATGGACAGCTCGTTCACCAGGGCGATGTTGACGTGTCTGAAGGTGTTCTCCAGGAGCTTGCACAGCTCTGCCGCCTGGAGCGAGGACACGGGGACCACCTGCTGCACGAGTCGCTCGTAGAACGCTCGGATCCGCTCCAGCGACGGCTCGTCGATGCCGGAGACGACCTTCGGCGTGTTCTCTAGCCGCCACCGCTCGTTGCCCGGGTCGATGCGTTCGGGGCTGTAGCCGAGGTGGAAGTCCTCGGGGGCGCGCAGCCCCGAGCCCTCTTCCAGCAGCGGCAGCAGGTACTCCTCGGTGGTGCCGGGGTAGGTGGTGGACTCCAGGACCACGGTGGCGCCCGGCCGTACCAGTGGTGCGATGGAACGGCCCGCCGACGCGATGTAGCGCAGGTCGGGGGCTCCGTCGCACAGTGGCGTGGGCACGGTGATCAGACAGATGTCGAACGCCTCGGCATCCTTGTAGTCGGCGCTGGCCAGGTAGCGGCCCGAACGCAGGGCCCCGGTCAGCTGTTCGTCACTGATGTCCTCGACGTAGGACTCGGCGGCGTTGAGCCGCTTCACCCGCCACGGGTCCACGTCGATCCCCACGACGTCGAATCCCGCTTCAACCGCTCGGATCGCCAGGGGCAGGCCGACATAGCCCTGCCCGACGACTACCAGCTTCTCTCCCATATATAAGGCCCCGTCATTGTCGTCATGGAATACGGTCAGCTGTTCGACGCCACGGACCAGGTAAGGCCCTCGGCGCCGTTCGACCTGCAAGCTCCGCGGGCGCAGATCCCTTGCCCACCGCTGCAGGCCCTGTCACGGCCGAGGCCGCTCGTGTCTCGGCGCGAGCCGGTCGAACGCCTTTGTCGCGTGGCTCCTCATTCGGCCGGCGGCTCACCTTCGTGCCGCGATCGCAGGAGGGCTCGGGCCGGAAGAGTCGAGCTGGGTCAACTGGTGCCGGTCCCGCAGGTGGCTGAACCCCTCCGCGTAGTTGCCCGTGGGGACGAATCGCAAGATGCCACGGTCGATGGGATAGGTGGCGGCGCAGGTCCCGCAGACGAGTTCGCTCTGGACGACATGAAGTGGAGTGCGGCAACCGAGGCACCGCAACTCAGAACAGCAGGGAATCTTCGGATCTATGCCGGGAGGCGCTTGTTTCGGAATAGTCATACGACTGACCGTTCGATCGGCGAAAATAGGATGACCGCGCCCAAGAGCGGCCACATCCTCACAGCCGCTTCATGTTACGTTGCGTAATCGAGCTGCTACGAGCAACCATGACGGCGTGTCCCCTGGACTTTCACGAGGAAGGCCGGAGAAGACCAGGGCAACGGAAGAGGGCAAGCGCCCGTCAAGTGGCGGCAAGGACATCGCGCTGTCCAGGCGTCCGCGCTGATTGCGGGCTCAGGCCTCGCCAGGCTTTCGCGCATGACCGAAGCCGAGCTCTTGCCGCGTTTGGAGACGTCTCCCCTGCCTGGCGCCGGCAGATCGCCGGTCGCGGGCAGGCGTGCTGCCCTATGGACCAGATGGGCGCCGGCAGCCGCCCTGGTCGCCTGCGTGGGAGCGGTGTGCGGTCGCTACGGCGTCGCGCTCTCGGACCTGGCGCTGTTCGTCCTTTACGTGGCGCTGGGCCTGACGCTCCCCGGCCTGCTGTGGATCCGTGCGCTCCACCGCCGTGAGCACCCCTTTCCCGAGGAACTCGCGCTGGGTGTGGCGCTCGGTTACGCGCTCGAGGTACTCGCGTACATACCCGCCCGGGCGATCGGCGCGCCCCTGCTGGTCGTGGCGTGGCCGCTCGGCACGTACGCGCTGTTCCTCGCGGTGCCGGGGCTGCGCGGCCACTGGAGGGGCAGGCCGCGCACGGGCCGCGCGCCGGGCTGGTGGCCGTGGTCCCTCACGTTGATCGTGATCTGCCTGATCCTCTGGACAGCCGCCGAGTTCTTCGGCACCCATGCCCTCATCTGGCCGGCGATGGCGTCGTCCTATGTCGACATGCCGTATCACCTGGCCTTGATCGGCGAGGTGAAGCACCACATGCCGCCCACGACGCCGGGCGTCGCCGGTGAACCTCTGGCGTACCACTGGTTCGTCCACGCGCATGTCGCCGCGGCGAGCTGGGTGACAGGTTTGGAGCCGCTGGTCCTGCTTTACCGCCTCGCCGTCCTGCCCATGCTGGCAGCGCTAGCCGTGCTGCTCGGGGCGGTTGGCCGCCGGGTGACGGGATCGTGGGCAGGCGGGCTGGCCGCACTGGCCGGCACGGTGTTCGTCGCGGCGCCCACCTTGTATTCGGGCGCCGTCGCCAGCATTTTCAGCTGGGCGCCTGTGCAGTCGTGGGCGAGCCCGAGTCAGGTCTTCTGCGCCCTGCTGTTCGCGCCGGTCGTGCTCCTGGTCATCGATCTTGTCGACGGATCGGGGCCGGCGCGAGGCCACTGGGTGCTCCTGGCAATCATGATGTCGGCGGTCGCGGGGGCGAAGGCGACGTATCTGCCGCTGCTGGCGGTGGGGCTGATGGCGGTCGTGGTGGTGGAGACAGTCCGATGGCGCAGGCTGCCGCGGCGTGCGCTGGCGGTACTGGGGCTGGCCCTGACCGGCCTGGCCCTCTCCAATGTGTTGCTGTACGGTGGCGCGCGGCAAGGCCTGGTTCTTGATCCGCTGTCGATCGTGCGCGTGACCTGGAGGAATCTGACCGGCGCGGGTTCGTCGGCGCAGGTGCCGTGGTTCGCTGTGCTCGGGATCGCCGGGCTCTGCCTGCTGTGCGGGGCGATCACGTGGTGTGGTGTGCTGGGCCTGGCCGTGCGGCCACGGGAGCTGCTGCGAACCCCGGTCGTTCTCGGGCTCGGCATGGGCTTGGCCGGGCTCGCGGCGTTTCTCCTGCTCGGGCACCCCGGTCTCTCCCAGGGGTACTTCCTGCAGGCCGCCTACCCCTATCTGGCGATGGTGGCGGTGTCAGGAACGGCACTGGCGATACGGGAGGCGGGCCTGACGGTCAGGTCCATCGTCTGCGCGGGCGGCGTGGGTGTACTGACCGCGACCGCCATCCGGCTGCTCTTCGACGTCAGGATCCCGCTGCGGCAGGGCCAGAGCGACCTGGCCCTGTACCTGCCGTACCTGGCACTCCTCGGTGTGGTCGTGCTGGTGGTCGCAGCCCGCCGGGGCGGGCGCCGTACGCTCGCGCTGACGATCTGCCTGGTCACGGCGGCGGGTACGCCGGCCGCGTGGCTCGCACGTACGCCGCCGGATTCCTACGACGGAGCATCGGCGCAGGACGTGCCCTCAGGGCTCCTTGCCGCGGGCCGGTGGCTGCGTGATCACTCGGCCCCTGACGACATCGTGGCCACCAACACGCACTGCCGCCTCGGATACGAGAACCCGTGCGACAGCCGTGCCTACTGGACGGCCGCGCTGACCGAACGGCGCGTGCTGGTCGAAGGATGGGCCTACGCGGCGCGCAACACCGACGGCTGGAGCCCCGGCGAGGCGATGGCCGGCCGCCCGTTCTGGGATCGGGAGCGCATCCGTGCCAACGACGCGGTCTTCGAGCATCCCTCCAAGGAGGCGGTCCGGCTGCTGCGCGACCGCTACGGAGTGCGATGGCTGCTCGCGGACGAACGCCGGTCGGCACCTGGCTCCGCCCTCGGATCGTTCGCGAGCCCGCGGTTCCGCTCGGGTGGCTTCGGCGTCTACCAGGTGGGCCAGCCGGCCCGGCGGTGACAGCAGGTCAGGGCTCACCCAAACTGTGGAATGGAGATCACCCCGTACGGATGTCCTGGTACATCGGCACCTGCCGGCTCGCCAGACTTGCGCGCATGATGAGGACCCGGCCTTCGTCCTGGCTGGCAGCAGCCGTCGTCACCGCCCTCCTGATGAGCACGCTCGGCGCCGCCGTTCCCGACAGGGGCGTACGCCAGGTGCCTCGCGTCGACCTCGGAGACGCCTATCGATGCGTGGCGATGGCGGGGGACGTGGTCACCAACACGGGCCTCACCACGCTCACCGGCGATCTCGTCGTGAGCCCCGGCGACGAGGTGATCGGTTTCCCGCCGGGGGAGGTCCGGGGAGAAATCTATCTCGACGACACCGTGGGCACCGAGATGAGGCAGGACGCGGTCGCCGCCTACCACGACGCGCGCGGACGCTCCTCCAACAACGCCATCCCGCCGGAACTCGGTGGTCGTACCATACCGCCCGGCGTCTACGAGAGTACGGACGGCACGTTCCACATCGACGGCACCCTCACGTTGGACGCCCAGGGCGTGCCGGACGCCGTCTTCATCTTCCAGGCCGACTCCGTGCTGACCACGGCCAGGGTGAGCAACATCGACCTGGTGAACGGCGCCCAGGCGGAGAACGTCGTCTGGGTGGTCGGCGACGACGCGAGCCTCGGGAGGTACTCAACCTTCCGCGGCAACCTCCTGGCGTGGAACACGATCAGGGTGTCGTACGGCGCGGCGATCTACGGCCGCACCATGGCGCTCAACGAGGCACTCCACATAGAAGGCACCGACATTCTGCCCACCACCCGGGTCACCCTGCCGGTCAACCCGCCCACCGAGACGTCCCTGACCTCTTCCCCCAACCCGTCACGCAACGGGGAGCCAGTCACCTTCACCGCGACGGTCAGCGGAGACGTCCAGGGGTTCCGCCCCACCGGGCCGGTGCTCTTCATGGAGGGCACCACCGTGATCGGGTCCGTCTATGCGGACGTGACCGGGATCGCGCGGTTCACCACGTCCGAGCTCACCAGGGGCGTGCACGAAATCCACGCCGTCTATGTGAACGGCGGGACCGCGGTCTACGAGGCCTGGGTCAAGTTCGCCCCGAGCGAGTCGCCGACTATAACGCAACAAGTGCTTAATCGGCGGTAAGTGTCCCATTAGCGGCGCATATGTCAGAACAGGTCGGATGCCTTTGTAGAGGGATGTCCCCTGTTTGCTTGCAACGTACTCCATATCAGGTATCGCCTATTCAGGGCCCGGGTATCTCGCGCACGTCAGAAGGGGGTACCACCATGATTTCTCGCCGCGGCATATCGGTCGTCGCATTGATGCTGGCCTGTGGAACGTCGGGCTTGGTGGACGCGGGGGCCGCGCGGGCCGGCTCGACCGCGGAGACGGTACAGGGCACTGTTCCCGGCATGCGGGTGAGCCAGGGCCACGCCGCGGCCGGCTGGCGGTGCCACGGGAAACGTTGCCGCGTGTGCCGGCGCGGTTCGTGCGCGTGGGTGTACCGCGGACCGAGAGGCCTGGAGGGTCCTGTAGGTCGGGTGGGCCCTGTGGGTCCCATCGGGCCGGAGGGCCCCACCGGCCCTCGCGGAATCAGAGGAGTGCGAGGTCCCACAGGGCCACAAGGCCCTGCGGGTGCGAAAGGTCCCCAAGGTCCTTCGGGGTCGCAGGGCCCGGCTGGACCTGAGGGCCCCAGAGGGCCGCAGGGCCTGCCCGGGGCGTCCACGGCGGTCGACACGACGCTCGTCTCTCTGACGTTCCCGCCGTACGACACGAACTTCACCGCATACGCCTCGGACGGCATCGCCTGGATCTTGGACCCGCGGACGCCCCTGCCGGGGGCATGGCACAGCCTCGCGTCGGTGCCGGGGTATCCCGAGGGCGTGATCGGCGTCTCGCTGACCGAACTCGCCGAGCCCCTCAGCAGCCTACTGATCACCGTGGCCACCGACGACGGTGGTCTCGCTCAGACGAAGTGCATTCTGACCGCTCCTCCACCGCCGCCGGGGCCGGCCTGGGGGACCAAGTACTGCGACGGCTTCACCGCCATCCCCACGCCGAAGGCCTAACGATCATCAGGGCGAGACGAACGTGACGTCGACCCAGTAGTTGCTGGCGTTGAAGCTGCTGGTGGGGAAGGACGGTGAGGCGCCGTATGTGTAGACGCCGTTGCCGCCCTGGAAACCGTCTTCGAGGGCGGTGAGGGGACCCCTGTCGCGGGCCGAGGTGAAGTAGGGCCGGGTGACGGAGTAGAACCCCGATGTGGTGTGGTACGAGGCGATGTAGGTGGTGTCCGCGTTGATGGTGACCGGGGTGGAGAAATAGGCCTCTTGCCAGCCGGATGCGGATTCGCCGGTGAAGGTGACGCTGGCCAGGAGTTGTCCGCCGGCGGTCCACAGGCCCCCGGTGTGGGTTCCGGTGTTCTGCGGGCCCTTGTAGAAGCGGATGCTCTCAATGAGCCCGTCCGACTCCGACCTGAACTTCACGCCTAGGGTAACGGCGCGGTTGTCCGACGACTGGTTGGCGGGCGTCGCCGAGTCACTCCAGAGGCTGTCCGCCGGGGTGAAGATGGTGTCGACCCAGTAGTTGCTGGCGTTGAAGCTGCTGGTGGGGAAGGACGGTGAGGCGCCGTAGGTATAGACGCCGTTGCCGCCTTCCGCGCCGTCCTGGAGGGCGGTGAGGGGACCCCTGTCGCGGGCCGAGGTGAAGTAGGGCCGGGTGACGGAGTAGAACCCCGATGTGGTGTGGTACGAGGCGATGTAGGTGGTGTCGGCCTTGATGGTGACCGGGGTGGAGAAGTAGGCGTCCTGCCAGCCGGATGCGGATTCGCCGGTGAAGGTGACGCTGGCCAGGAGTTGTCCGCCGGTGGTCCACAGGCCCCCGGTGTGGGTTCCGGTGTTCTGCGGGCCCTTGTAGAAGCGGATGCCCTCAATGAGCCCGTCCGACTCCGACCTGAACTTCACGCCTAGGGTGACGGCGCGGTTGTCCGACGACTGGTTGGCGGGCGTCGCCGAGTCACTCCAGAGCGAGGTCGTCACGTTCTGGACGACGACGTTCGATGTGCTCGGCGCGAAATTGATCGCCTCCTCGCCGTTGAAGGTGATGCCGCCCAGGAAGACGGCGGTGATGTAGTGCTGACCCGCGGTGAAGTCCGAGACGGTCACCCTGGCGGGGGTTTCGCCGTCGAAATGATCCTGGCCGATGACGGTCGAGCCGTCCTTGAAGACCACGTCACCTTCCGGGGTCACCGGTTCCGAGCCGCCGTCGACCGTCGCGGAGAAGGTGACGCTGTCGTCGGGGGTGGAGGGATTGAGCGACGAGGTCAGGGCCGTGGTGGTGGGCGGGCGGTCCGGCAGGCTGATTCGCGTGGCCGGGATACCCCCCGTGCCCTGGGTCGTGACCGAGGCGTTGAGTGAGAAGACCCGGCCGGACACCGCCGCGCCGCTGTTGACCGTCGCCGCGGCCGACGCGAGGGCGGTCCCGCGGAAGGTGGAGAACGTGCCCAGGGTCACCGCGCCGGTGATCTGCCAGAAGACGTTCTTTTCCTGGGCGCCTCCGACCAGGTTGATGTTGCTGACGTTGGTCGTCGTGAGCGCGGAGGCTCTGAAGACGAAGACCGCGTCAGGGTCGGCCTGGGCGTCGAGGGTCAGGGTCCCGCTGATATTGAAGCTTCCGCCGGTGGAGGCGTAGACGCCGGGGGTCTTGGTCGTTCCGCCGAGCGCGGGAGCGACGGTGTTGTCGACCGGGCGGCCGGCGAGGTCGTTGTAGGCGCTCACCGCGTCGGCCTTTGCGGCGATCGCGGTGGAGTCGTTCACGTGGATGCCGCCGCTCACCGTGCCGGGCGGAAATCCCGACACCGAGGTGCCCGGGCTCACACCCAGATCCCCGGTGACCGCGGTCTGACCCGAGTTCGTCACCGATGTTCCCGCCAGCACCGCGAAGGACTCGGCGTCGCCGAGGTCCACCGGGCCCGTGTCGGCGTGCGCGGCGAGCGGGGTCGCGACGATCGCTCCGGTCGCCAGGACGGACGCGAGCATCCCTGCGAGAAGGGAGCGGTACCGGCGACGGTGGGGGGCTTTCCCGTCGTGCGAGGTCGTGCGGATGGTGTCGGACTGGCTGATTGCCCTGTGGCGGGGCCGAGAATTGTGCATATGACTCAACTTCTTGGTGGTTCTCACGGAACGTCCGGTGCCAGCCCAACGACTAGGCCGCGCGTAAATGCTGATATCGCCATTCGTCCTGATTTGGCGCTTCACAGCGATATTCAGAGCCCTATTGGGACATGGTTAAATGACCATACTCCGGCAGGTCTTCCCAGGCCAGTAACGAAAACGGAATTTCGCCTGACGGACAGCTCGCGACCGCATTGCATATTATTCGGCGCGTTTCTCCGAAATTTCCCGTGAAAACGTTGCGGCTCGCGACGAGTCAGCGGAAACGCCCAGGGATCCGCGCGACCCCGCGACGCGCGGCCGTCTTCGGGCATCGAAATGCACGGCCCCGCTACGTACGGGAGCCTTTATCGGCCATCAGGGCCACCGAGTGGCCGCAGCCCAGGTGTCCGTGCGACGGGGGAACCGCAGAGCGCGCCGAGACCGTCAGCCGAGGACATGATGGGCCCGACGAGGGCCTATCCGGCGTGTCGTTGCTCCAGGAGGTGGCGATACAGCTTGATGTGCTCGTCGACCATCTCGTGTGTGTCGAAGGTTTTCTGCGCCCACAGCCGTGCCGCCTCCGACAGCTGTCGGGCGAGCTCCGGGTCCTCCAGTAGTCGGCATATCCCATCTGCCAGGGCCGCGGGGTCGGACGCCCTGACGAGGATTCCGCGGTCTTCGAGCAGCTCGAGGTTGCCGCCGACCGAGGTGGCGATAACCGGCCGTCCTGCCGCCATCGCTTCCATGAGCGCGTTGCTCAAGCCCTCGGTGACCGAAGGCAGTAGCACCACGTCGGCACGAGCGAGCAGCCTCGCGATGTCCGTCCGGGCCCCGAGGAAGCGTACGTCGATGTCGAGAGCCGCCGCCTGCCTTTGCAGGTGGTCGCGTTCGGGTCCGTCGCCGGCGAGCACGAGCGTGCACGGCCGGCCGCGACGGGCGAGCAGCGGCAGAGCGTCAAGCAGGAAGCGGTGTCCCTTCTCCTCGCTGAGCCGCGCCACGATCATCAGCACGGGGAGGGTCGTGTCGATCGGCTCCGGCTCGGCCGGCTCGAACGCTGCGGCAGGGAGGCCGTTGTAGATCACTGTCAGCTTGTCGGCGGGCACGCCCAGGGAGCGGGCGTCGCGGGCGAGCGCTGCCGCGTTGACCACCACGTGGTCGGTCATGCGCATGATCGTTCTGTCCAGGGCAACGCTCCATGACTGGCGGGGGTCGAGCCGGTTTTCGTTACGCCGTCCCGCGACCACCACCGGAACGCCCGCGAGCCGGGCGGCAGGCACGCCCACGAGGTAGCTGTGTCGCAGATAGGCGTGCAGCACGTCGGGCCTGAGTCGCCGTAGCAGGGCGACCAGGCGTGCGAAGGCGTGGATGTTACCCGCACCGGCTTTCCGGTCGAACCCGAGTTTGTGTACGTGGATGCCGGCGCTGCGAAGCGCCGTCTCGTGCGGCCCGCCTTTGGACAAGAGCAGGACGTGTACCTCGACACCTGAGCGGCACAACTGTGATGCGAGCAGCGACAGTTGTTTCTGGGCACCGCCCACCCCCAGGTGCCCGATGATGAACGCGATACGTCGGAGGCCGACTCGGCCCTTTTGCGTCATGGCACCCGGACCTCGTCGTAGAGCTGCTCGAACCACTCCGCCGTCCGGTTGATGTCCACCTGGTCGGCGCTCTCACGCGCGCCTTCGCAGAGCAAGGCGTGGTTCTCGGGACGCATCGCCCGAAGGATTCCCTCAGCGAGCTCGTCAGGATCTCCGAGGCTGGTCAGGTAGCCGTTCCTGCCGTGCTCGATCAGTTCTGGAACGCCTCCGGCGGCGGTGGACACCACTGGTACGCCCGCCGCGAGCGCCTCCATGACCACGACGGGCAGCCCTTCGTAGGCGGAACTGAGCACCAAGAGGTCGGCGGCGGCGATGAGGCGGGCGGCGTGTGGCACGCAGCCGAGGAACCGGACGCCGTCCGATCCCAGTTCGGCCACGCGGCGGGCTATCTGGTCCTCCAGCGGGCCGGAACCTGCCAGCAGGAAGACGGCACGCGGAGAGGTGTTCACCACCTTGGCGGCCGCCTCGATCAGGAGGTCGTGCCTTTTCTCCGGGCGGAAGTTGGCCACGTGCACGATCAGAAAGGCGGACTCAGGAACGTTCCACTCCCGTCTCACCCGTCCGGCTTCCTTGGCCCGGCGACGTTGCTCCTCGACGTTCACGCCGTGGATCACGGTGGACAGATTGCGCGAGCCTCTGCTGACGACAGCGCGCGCGACCTGGGAGGAGACGGCAACAGTGTGGGTGTCCAGCCACCCGGTCGCGCGGTCGAGCAGCATCGTCGGCAGGCGATAACGGACATTGTGCACGGTTGACACAAGCACCGGGCGCGGTGTGGAAAACCAGGACGTCAACCGGAGCAGCGAAGCCGGAAGCGGCGAATGCAGATGGATGACATCGGGTCGCAACCGCCTGACCGCTGCGGCCAACCCAAAGAGCCGAAGCGGAGGCGGATACGAACCCATATGGGCGACCTCGATACCCACGGCCCCAAGTCGCTGAATGCACTCATCGGATGCCCACAAGCACGCCACCGTGTAGCGCGCCGTCCTTCGAGGTGCCGCAAGCAACCGTTCGACGAGCAGCGTCTCCGCGCCACCGACATTCAATATTTTGATCACTTCGCAGACGTGCTTCATGGTCACCACAAGCGCCATCATCGTCATTGGGGTGGCTGCAGCGATGACGGCGCTCCGGCGACGGGAAACATTGCCCGCTTGTGCCGCTGGTATTACCGAAACACCAGGTATGTGAGGCCAGGCCTGCCCGCCCGCGGCGGCTCCTCCCGAGGCGACACGACCAACCTCAACCTCCAACAAGAACGCTCATGTTAGTCATACCGTCAATGTGAGCTCGCTACAGACGTAAGTAACATGCTGGGGCACTCGGATCCGGCTGCCCTGAGCAGGCTCCGTTTCCGGAGTTCTCCTGCGGGGAGGCCGACGTGCCCAACTTTCTGATCGGCACCGGACGTTGCGGTTCCACATTGGTGTACGGAGTGCTCGCTCGCCATTCGCGCGTGAACTTCGTGTCAGGACTGGACGACCGGTGCGCCCGGATCCCGGAACTGGTACGGCGACGCAACGGGACGATCTACCGCCTGCTGTCGCGAGGGCTGGTGTCGAGAAGCGGAATGATATTCGCACCTTCGGAGGCGTACTCCGCGCTGAGTCGCGAGGTATCGCCCATACTCGCCGACCCGTTCCGTGATCTCACGGCCCAGGATGTCACCCCATGGCTGGCGCAGCGTCTGCGCAAGTTCTTCGAGTGCAGGACGGCTCCAGGGCGAGAAGACATCATCCACAAATTCACCGGCTGGCCGCGCGCCGCGTTCCTCCACGGGATCTTCCCTGAGGCCCGCTTCGTGAACATCGTGCGTGACGGGCGCGCCGTCGCCAATTCCCTCGCCCAGATGCCGTGGTGGCGTGGGCATCTCGGTGCTCCGGGCTGGCGCTTCGGCACCCTGCCCACCGCGTACGCGGAGGAGTGGGACAACGCTGGGCGATGTCTCGTGCATCTGGCCGGCATCGGCTGGAAGGTGATGATGGACGCCTACGAGGTGGCTCGTGCGGCCGTGCCGCCGCATCTCTGGCTGGAGATGCGCTACGAAGATCTGCTCTCCGACCCACGCAAACACATAGACGTCATTCTGGAGTTCCTCGGGCTTGCCTGGACGCCCGAGTTCGAGCGGAGCCTGGAACACGAAAAGTTCTCCAGAGCCCGCGCCGAAGCTTTCCGGAAGGACCTCACACCGCGGCAGGTCGAACTGCTGGGCCGCTCCCTCTCCGCGCATCTGCAGAAGTACGGCTACGCCGGCTGACGACCGCTGGTCACTCCCGATGTGAGCCGTGACCACGCGCCCGGGAGATGCGGTCCCCACGAGCGAGCCGGGGAGGCGACACACCTCACTCGTTCCGCCTCGCGGGGGCCAAGTCTGATTACTGTGAGAAAGATTTCAATTTCTCTGGGTGATCGCACCATATCGCCCATCAATCTACGGAGGCATCGTGTGCGGAATAGCCGGAATCGTGTCGATGTCGCGGCCCGACCCGGCATTGGTGAGGCGCATGTGCGACGTCATGAGGCATCGTGGGCCCGACGGCGCAGGCTTCCACGATGATGGCCGTGCCGTGCTCGGTATGCGCAGGCTTGCGATCATCGACGTGGCGACCGGTGACCAGCCGGTCTACAGCGAGGACGAGCGGGTTGTCGCCGTCTTCAACGGCGAGATCTACAACTTTCCCGAGCTTCGCGAGGAGCTGACGAAGCGCGGGCACCGGCTGCGCAGCACGGGGGACTCCGAGTGTCTGGTCCACCTCTATGAGGAGTACGGCGCAGATCTGGTTCATCACCTCCGCGGCATGTTCGCGTTCGCCATCTGGGACCGGGATCGTGAAAGGCTGATCCTCGCCAGGGACCGCGTAGGGAAGAAGCCCCTCTACTGGCGGGTGGACCACGAATCGATCCACTTCGCGTCCGAGTTGAAATCCCTCGCCCAGGACCCCGCCATGTCCCGCGAACTGGACCTGCAGGCCCTGCATCACTACCTGAGCTTCCGCTATGTTCCCGCGCCGCAGTCGATCTATCGCGACGTGAGGAAGCTGCCGCCGGGGCACGTTCTCGTCTGGGAGCGCGGGCAGGTCTCCGTAAGCCGCTACTGGCGGCTCGACCACGCTCCGCGACCGGTGGCCGACGAGAACGAGGAGCTGGAGCGGGTGCGCGAGCTGCTGCTCGAGGCCACCCGCATCCGCATGGTGAGCGAGCGTCCGCTGGGAGCCTTCCTGTCGGGAGGGATCGACTCCTCCGCCGTGGTGGCGGCGATGGCCATGCAGAGCTCCGCGCCGGTCAAGACGTTCTGCGTGGGATTCGAGGACTCCTGGTACGACGAGCGCCACAAGGCGCGCATGGTGGCCACGAAGTACGGCACGGACCA
The DNA here is from genome assembly GCF_040659615.1 of Nonomuraea sp. NPDC049784. NCBI lineage: Bacteria > Bacillati > Actinomycetota > Actinomycetes > Streptosporangiales > Streptosporangiaceae > Nonomuraea > Nonomuraea sp. NPDC049784. Next base: position 18,912 of record NZ_JBFAMX010000063.1, on the reverse strand, counting down.
CCACGAGTTCGTCGTGACGTCCAGCCTCGTCGAGGTCCTGCCGCGCCTCGCGTGGCATTTCGACGAGCCGTTCGCCGACTCCTCGTCCATTCCCAGCTTCTACGTGGCCGAGATGAGTCGGCAGCACGTCACGGTGGTGCTCAATGGCGACGGCGGTGACGAGTGCTTCGGCGGCTACCAGCGTTACGCCCTGATGGACCGGGCCGGCAAACTCCCCGGCATACCCTCGCCCATCGCCGCGGTGTCGGGCCGCCTCGGCACCCACATCATGAACAAGTCTCGCTTCGGCACGTTCCCTCAGCGGCTGGGCCGGTTGATGCGGTTCGTCGGCGAGCAGCCGGCGCACCGGTACGCCTCACTGATGTCGTGCTTCACCCGGGAGCAGAAGCTGCGCGTCTACAGCGACGCGCTGCGGCGGGAGCTCGCGCACGTCGACAGCTACCAGCTCTTCACGGAGATCTTCCAGGACTCCTCGGCGGTGACCGAGGTGGGGCGCGTGCAGGACGTCGACACGCTCACGTACCTGCCCGGCGACCTGCTGGTGAAAGTGGACATCACCACCATGGCCAACTCGCTGGAGGCTCGCTCTCCTTTCCTGGACCATCACCTGATGGAGTGGGCGGCCACCGTGCCGAGCGCGTTGAAGGTACGCAACCTCCAGACGAAGCTCCTGCTCAAGAGGGCCGTCGCGCCGTGGCTTCCCGAAGAGCTGCTGCACTATCCCAAGCGCGGGTTCGGCGTGCCGCTCGCCACTTGGCTGCGCAGGGAGTTGCGCGAGCTCGTCCACGACACCCTGACCGACGACACCGCGCGCGGCAGGGGCCTGTTCGACCCGGTCGCTGTCCGCGACCTCATCCGGCAGCACATGGCGGGCACGGACCACAGCGAGCGGCTGTGGGCGTTGCTGCAGTTCGAACTCTGGCACCGGGCACACAACGTGCCGAGCAGTCCCGCTGGGACGGAGGACTTGTGCCCTGTGCCCTGAACCCGCTCCGACCTGATCGAGACGATTCAACGAAAGGTCCTGCAGTGGCGCCAAGAGATGGATCCGGCCTACAGCGCATCACGCTCCTCATCGGGCAACTGGGATTGGGCGGCACCGAGACTCAGGTCTCGCTCTTGGCGCGGGAACTGCACGGCAGGGGATTCGTCGTGGACGTGGTCCTCCTGTCCAAAGGAGGCCCGCACGAGGCGACCCTGCGCGCCGCCGGGGTCGGCGTGCACCACGTCGGCTTCTCACGGCGGTCGCCGGGCCAGGGCCCGTTGACCAGGAACCTGCGGATCTTCGTCCGCCTGGTGTGGCTGCTGCGCAGGCTGAGGCCCGACGTGCTGCACGCCTTCGTTCTGGAGAGCTATACGCTCGGAGCGCCCGCCGCGTTGCTGGCCAGAGCGCCCATCGTGATCGCCGGACGGCGTCGGCTGAGTGACATCAAGCAGAGACGGAGGTTGTGGTTCACGCTCGGCGGCGCGGTGACGCGGATCACCGACCACGTCGTCGCCAACGCGAGAGCCGTGGCAGAGGACGCCATGACCGTCGAGGGCATCCCCTCTCACAAGCTGAGCGTCATTTACAACGGCCTGCCGGACTCCGCGTTCGACTCCGTCGAGCCCGCGGCCATCGACACCGACCTGCCCGTGGTGGTGTGCCTGGCCCGCCTGCGCCAGGTGAAGGGGCACAGGTTCCTGCTCGACGCGGCAGCCCTGCTCGCCGAGCAGGGCACGCCCTGCACTCTGGTCCTCGTCGGCGACGGCCCGGAAGAGGACAAGATCAAGGAGTACGCGAGCGGCCTGGACATCGACGTGCGCTTCGTCGGCCCCGTGACGGACAGCAGGGCGTGGCTGGCCCGCGCCGATGTCGTCGTCCTCCCGTCGATCTCCGAGGGGTTCAGCAACGCCATCATGGAGGCGATGGCCCAGAGCCGGCCCATCGTGGCCACGGCCGTCGGCGGGACGCCCGAACTCCTCGCGGACCGCGGCGTGCTCGTGCCACCGGCGGATCCCGTGGCACTCAGCCTGGGCATCGCCAAGCTCCTGTGTGACCAGGAACTTGCCGTGCTGCTCGGTGACGCGGCGCGCGCCTGGGCCGCCAAGCATCTCGACGCGACCACCATGGTCGAGGAGCACGTCAAGCTGTACCGTCGCCTCCTGGAACGATGATGGGGCAGGCAGAGACCGCGAGGTCCGCCGTGGGCGTGGTCTTCCGCACGCTCGTGACGCGCGCGATCCGGTTGGGTCTGAGCATGGTCACCGGCGTGCTGATCGCGCGTACGCTTCAGCCCGAGGGCAGAGGCATCTACGCCGTGATTGCCACGGTGGCCGGCGCCGCCATCGTCGTGGGACATCTCTCGCTGGAGAAGTCCCAGCTCGCCATGTGGTCCGACCGCTCGCGGCATCGATCACTGACGACGAACGGCGTGATCCTGGGGCTGGGCGTCGGCTCCGTCTCGGCGCTCGGCGCCATGGCGCTGGTGCCCGTGGCCGGCTGGCCGGGGGAGTTCTGGTTGTGGGCGCTGGCCCTGGTGGCTGTGCCGTTCGGCGCCGCGGCCATCAACCTCAACAACATCCTCATGCTGCAATCTCGCATGGACCTGCTCAACCGCAAGGTTGTCTGCTGCTCGCTCGTGCAGTGCCTGCCGATCCTGGCGCTCGCCGCCGTGGGACACGTGACCATCGCGAGTGTGGTCGTCTGCTGGGCGGTTTCGACGGCTCTGCCGTTCTTCCTCGCCGCGCGAGAGCTGCGGCCGATCTCGCCGCGCCTGGACCGCGATCTCGTACGGCGCCAGCTCAGCCTATCCAGCAGATATCACGTCGGCTGGGTGGCCATGTACCTCCTGGTCACCATCGACGTCGTGCTCCTCAACGCCATGGACTCCTCAGCCACGGTCGGCATCTACACCGTCGCCGTCACCGTCATGGCTCTCACCCGCATCCCCGGCGAGACGATCAGCCAGGTGGTCCTTCCCGAGCAGGCCGCGGGCGACGTGGACGACGTCAAGCACGTCACCGCCAGAGCGCTCCGGCTGAACCTGCTCGTGTCGGCGGCCCTCGTCGCCGGCCTGGCCGGCGTCTCGCCTTGGCTGGTCCCGCTGGTGTACGGCCAGTCGTTCACCGGCAGCGTGGCACCCCTGATCGCGCTCGCTCCAGGGACGGTCGCGCTGATGATGGTCAGGCCGCTGGAGCAGTATCTCGTGCGGCTCGACCGGCCGATGACGATGACCGTCGTCTCTGTCACCGCGCTGACCGCCAACATCCTGCTCAACCTGGTGATGATCCCGCGATGGGGCGCGGTGGGTGCCGCGCTCGCCTCGACCGTCACCTACATCCTCATGGCGTTCATGGAAGCGTCCCGCTTCGTCAGATCGACGGGGCTGGCGGCGCGGGAACTGGTCCCCGGACCGGCCGACCTGAGGGTGCTGCTGCGGCCGTTGACTGCCAAGCTGCGCAGAGGCGTGGCGATACCTTAACCAAAATCGCGCGTGAATCAGACCGTACGCAATCGGGCCCGGAAATCAGGTCTTGATAATCTCGCCGCATGCCGGGAATATGCATAATCTCCATTGATGCTGAGCTCGCGTGGGGTATAAACGCCGAAGACCTGCCGGCGCTGTCCCGGATTCTTGACGATGAGCCGCGCGTCATACGCCGGATGATTGACCTCTTCGACGCCTACCGGGTTCCGGCCACGTGGGCGGTGGTGGGCCGAATGCTTCTTCGGCAGGCGGAGGGGGACGGCGACGTCCGCACTCCCGAGAGGTGGTACAGCGCGCCGTACCTGCTGGACTGGATCGGTGGCGCGCGGGTCGGCCACGAGATCGGGACGCACACCTTCACGCACGTCTACGCACACGACCCGGCGACCACACACGAGGTGTGGATACGGGAGCTCGAGGCCGCCGTGGAAGTCGGCAAACAATTCGGCATTCCGATGCGCTCCATTGTTTACCCGCGCAATCAGGTGGCGTATCTAGATACGCTCTCCGATTTCGGGATAATCGCCTATCGAGGCGTCGAGCAGAGCTGGTACGGAAATCGGCCGGGCGCCCCGCATTTCCTCGGCCGCGCCCTGGGCACCCGCGCGCCGACCTATGATCCGCGCACGCTGCGGGTGGGCGAGCGCCTGGTGAACCTGCCCGCGTCGCAGTTCCTCGTCGGCAGCAACGGGCCGCGCAGACTCATCCCTCACTCGTCCCGGATCAGGCAGGCCCGGCTCGGCCTGAACCGGGCGGTCAGCCGCGGGGAGATCTACCACCTGTGGTTCCACCCGTTCAACCTGGGCGGGGATCCCCGGATGCTCAACACGTTCGAGCGGATCCTGCGTCACGTCTCGCGGTGCCGGGACAAGGGAGGGCTGACTGTCATGACCATGGCGCAGGCAGCCGACCATCTCCTGGGCGGCGCCGTCGTCTCGGGGGAGCGCCGGTGAGTGGCATCGTGATCCTGGCGGAGCGGAGCCAGACGTCGTATCTGCTGATCAACCACCTGGCGGCGCGGCTGGAGGTGTCGACGGTCGTCTTCGAGCAGGCGCGGCAGGTCAAGATGCTGCGGTACCGGCTGCGCAAGCTCGGCCCCCGTGTCGTCGCCGCCCAGCTGGCCTTTCTCGGCTACGACCGGTTGGTGATCAAGCCGCGATCGCAGGAGCGCATCGCGGCGTTGCTCACGGGACACGACTGCCGGCCGCCCGACGGCCGTCTCGACGTGCTGGACGTGCCGTCCGTGAACGGTGCCGAGGTCGCCGACGTGCTGCGGGAAAGGCGCCCGGGCGCGGTCGTGGTCTCGGGCACGGGCATCATCGGCCGGCGCATCCTCGAGTGCGCACCCGCCTTCGTCAACATCCACGTCGGGATCACGCCGCGCTACCGAGGAGTGCACGGCGGCTTCTGGGCGGTCTACGAGGGGCGGCCCGAGCTCGTCGGGACCACCATCCACCTGGTCGACCCCGGCGTGGACACCGGGGAGATCCTGGCGCAGGACGCCGTCGACGTCGACCCGTTCACCGACACCTACCGTACGCTGCCCGTGAAGCAGTACCTGGGCGCTCTCGACTCCATGGCGCAGGCCGTGCGGGAGATGCTGGACGGACGCGCGCGGCCCTACCGGCGCGCGGACCTCGAAAGCAGGCAGTGGTACTCACCGACACCGTTCCAGTACCTGCGCTTCCTGCGCGAGATGCGAAGGCTGCGGCAGGCGGACACGCAGCCCGCGGCGCTGTGACATCGGCGTGCTCCGCAAGCCGCCGGTAATGGCTCGGCAAGGAATGGCCGCGTGTGCGCGCCGGGGGCGGCCCAGGCCGGTGGTGCCCGCGTTGAATGGGTTTCGCCTGTCCGGGCAGCCTCGACCGCCGCACGCAGCAAAGGCCCGACCATGCACCCTCTTGACGGATATTCGCCCTGCCCTTCCACGGACGGCCTTGGCGTAGGACTGGACGAGGCGGCGGACCGCATCCTGATCAACGATCTCGCCCGGCACGCACGCTCGACGGAGTCCGTCGTACAGGCGGCCGTGGAGCGCGTGCTCAAGCGCGGATGGTACGTGCTGGGCGAGGAGGGGGAGTCCTTCGAACGGGACTTCGCCGACTACTGCGGCACCACCCACTGCGTGGGCGTCGCCAACGGGACCGACGCCATCGAACTCGGCCTTCGCGCGCTCGGCGTCGGCACGGGCAGCCGGGTCGCCACGGTCGCGAACGCCGGCTTCTACACCACCACCGCTCTGCTGGCCCTCGGCGCCCTGCCCGTGTTCGTGGACGTGAACTGGGACACCAAGCTGATGGATCTGGCTCAGCTCCGGCGGGTCGTGGACGGCGAGCGCCTGGACGCGATCGTGGTCACCCACCTGTTCGGCCTCCTGCATGACATGGAGGCCGTCCTGGCAATCGCGGCCAGGGCCGGTGTGCCGGTGTTCGAGGACTGCGCGCAGGCCCACGGCGCCGTCCGGGACGGGCGGCGGGCCGGCGGCTTCGGCGCGGCCGCGGCGTTCAGCTTCTACCCGACGAAGAATCTCGGCGCGCTCGGCGACGGCGGCGCCGTGGTCACCGGCGACGCGGACGTGGCCACCCAGTTGAGGCGGCTGCGGCAGTACGGGTGGGAGTCGAAGTACCAAGTCGGACTCGGCGGGGGCCGCAACAGCCGCCTGGACGAACTGCAGGCGGCCGTCCTGCGCGCCAAGCTGCCCTTCCTGGACGGCTGGAACCGGCGACGCCGGGACATCGCGACCCGCTACTCGCAGGAGATCACCCACCCGCGGGTCCAGTGCCCGCCCGTGCACGGCGAGGAGTTCGTCGCCCACCTCTATGTGGTGGTCTGCGACGAGCGCGAAGCGCTCCGTGCCCGGCTCGCAGGCGCGGGCGTGGCGACCGACGTGCACTATCCCGTTCCCGATCATCGTCAGCGCCCGCTCGCCGATCTCGGGCTCCGCCAGGGGCTCGCGGCGACGGACGACCTGGCGGGCTCGGTCGTGACGCTTCCCTGCTATCCCGAACTCTCCGACGCCGAGGTCACACGCGTGATCTCGAGTATCAACACGTGGTGAGGCCATGCTCTCGGTGATCGTTCCCGTGTACCGCAATGCGGAGTTCGTCCCGCAATTGATCGCGGAGTTCACGGACATCAGCGCGACCGTCGCGGAACGTCACCGGATGCCGGTGGAGTTCGTCTTCGTCGTGGACGGAAGCCCCGACAACAGCTTCGAGCTGCTCAAGGCGGCCCTGCCGCAGGCGCCGTTCCGCTCGCAGCTGCTGCTGCACGCGCGGAACTTCGGCTCCTTCGCCGCCATCCGCACAGGTCTCCGAGCCGCCAAGGGCGACTACTTCGCGGTCATGGCGGCGGACCTCCAGGAGCCGCCCGACCTGGTGATCACATTTCTCGACAGGCTCATGAACGATATGTCCGACATCGTGGTGGGGGTTCGCGAGAGCCGGGACGATCCGGGGATGACACGCCTGTCCGCCAACCTCTTCTGGCGCTTCTACCGGCGTTTCGTCGTGCCGGAGATCCCCGTGGGCGGGGTCGACGTCTTCGGCTGCAACCAGCGCATCCGCGACGAGTTGCTCCGGCTCGAGGAGGCCAACACCTCTCTGGTGGGGCTGGTGTACTGGCTCGGCTTCCGGCGCGGCGAGGTGCCGTACCGGCGGCGGGAACGGGCGCACGGGAAGAGCTCGTGGACACTCACCAAGAAGATCGACTATCTCCTGGACAGCGTCTTCGCCTTCACCGACCTGCCCATCCGCATCCTCACGGTCATCGGCCTCCTGGGCTTCCTGGTCGCCGGATGTATGGCGATCTTCGTCATCGCCATGCGGCTGACCGGCCAGATCGAGGCGGCAGGCTACGCGGCCACGATCGTGGTCATCACGTTCTTCGGCGCGCTCAACACGCTGGGCGTGGCCTTCATCGGGTCCTATGCCTGGCGAAGTTACGAGAACACAAAGAGACGGCCGCTGGCTCTCGTGCGCACCGCGCGCTCTTTCGAGGGATCGTGCAACAGCGGCGTCGGCGACGACGCCGGCCTCGTCTCCACAGGCGGGCGGTCATGAACGACGCCTTCATCCATCCGCGGGCCCTGTGCGAGAGCGTGACCGTCGGCGCGGGCACGCGGGTCTGGGCGTTCGCGCACGTCCTGCCGGGCGCTCGGATCGGCCGCGAGTGCAACATCTGTGACGGGGTGTTCGTCGAGAACGACGTCGTGCTGGGCGACCGGATCACGGTCAAGTGCGGCGTCCAGCTCTGGGACGGGATCACGATCGAGGACGACGTCTTCATCGGCCCCAACGCCACGTTCACCAATGACCGGTTCCCGCGCAGCAAGGTCTATCCGGATTCGTTCGACCGTACCGTCGTCAGGGCCGGCGCGTCCATCGGCGCCAACAGCACGATCCTGCCCGGAGTCGAGATCGGCACCGGTGCGATGGTGGGCGCGGGGGCCGTGGTGACGCGGTCTGTGCCGCCGAACGCGATCGTGGTCGGCAACCCCGCCCGGATCACGGGCTACGTCGCGGACAGGGAGGATCCCGGCGTTCCGCTGCTGCGAGCCAATGGCGCTGGGTCGCCCGGCAGGGTGGCGCTGGGCGTGGGGAGCGCGAGCCTGCACGAGCTGCGAGTGGCGAAGGACCTGCGCGGCGAGCTGTCGGTCGGCGAGTTCGAGCGCGAACTGCCGTTCACGCCCGCGCGTTACTTCCTCGTCTTCAACGTGCCGAGCAGGGAAGTACGGGGCGAGCACGCGCACAAGCGGTGCGAGCAGTTCCTCGTCTGTGTGCACGGCTCGTGTGGCATCCTCCTCGACGACGGGCGCAACCGGCGCGAGATCACCCTCGACCGCCCCAGCCGCGGCGTGTACATGCCGGCCATGCTCTGGGGGACGCAGTATCGCTACTCACCGGACGCCGTGCTCCTGGTGTTCGCCTCGCACCATTACGACCCGGACGACTACATCCGTTCGTACGACGACTTCCAGAAGATCGTCTCCAGCGCGCCCGTGCCCGCGTAGGAGCAGAGCCCGGTCTGGGCGAATCCTCTAACGTCGGCAACGTATGGCAAGCCCTTCGGCAAAAGGGAAGGTGGCGCACGGCCCTGCCAATTCGGGCGGCACATACATTCGAGTGGACAGAGTTCCAGTCAACCATGCGTTCTTCGCAGAAGGGTTCAAGGAGCGGTGAAGGCACTCGTTCTGGCGGGCGGCAAGGGCACGAGGTTGCGTCCGCTCACCCACACCTCGGCGAAGCAGTTGGTCCCCATAGCCAACAAGCCCGTGCTCTATTACGGGCTTGAGGCGATCAGAGACGCCGGTATCACCGAGGTCGGCATCATCGTCGGTGACACGGCCCGCGAGGTGCGGGAGGCGGTGGGTGACGGTTCCAGGTTCGGTCTGGAGGTGACCTACATCCCGCAGGAGGAGCCGCTGGGGCTGGCGCACTGTGTGCTGATCGCCGGGGACTTCCTCGGCGACGAGCCGTTCGTCATGTACCTCGGGGACAACTTCCTGGTCAACGGCATCGCGGACCTGGTGGACGCCTATCGTAGGGCCGACTACGACGCCCAGATCCTGCTCACCAAGGTCGCGGAACCACAGCTCTACGGAGTCGCGGAACTCGGCCCCGACGGGGAGATCATCGGGCTGGAGGAGAAGCCGAAGCACCCGCGCAGCGATCTCGCCATCGTCGGCGTCTACACGTTCTCTCCCGCCATTCACGACGCGGTCCGCGCCATCAGCCCTTCGCCGCGCGGAGAGCTGGAGGTCACGGACGCGATCCGCTGGCTGGTCGACAACGGCTACCGCGTCCACTCGCATCTGGTCAGCGGCTACTGGAAGGACACCGGGCGGCTGCAGGACATGCTGGAGTGCAACCGCATCGTCCTGGAGACCATCGAGCGCGACATCAAGGGGACCGTGGACGGGCTCTCCGATATAACCGGGCGCGTCGTCATCGAGCCCGGCGCCGTGGTCGAGCACTCGGTGATCCGCGGTCCCGCCGTCCTCGGCGCCAACACCAAGATCATTGGATCGTACATCGGTCCTTACACCTCCGTCGGGGAGGGCTGCGTGCTGGAAGGGGCCGAAGTGGAGTACAGCATCATCCTCGGGGAGTCCTCCATCATCGGGGTCTCCGGCCTCACCAACTCGCTCATCGGCCGCAACGTCGAGGTCACCCGCGCCACGGGGCTGCCCAACATGAACCAGCTCATGGTCGGCGACCACAGCAAGATCCAGGTGCGCGCATGAGGATCCTGATCACGGGCGGCGCCGGATTCATCGGCTCCCACTACGTGCGATCGCTGCTGTCCGGCCGCTACCCCGGCTACGAGGACGCCCACGTGACGGTGCTGGACAAGCTCACGTACGCCGGCAACCCGGCGAACCTCCACCCGGTCGCCCGGCACCCGCGGTACGCCTTCGTCCAGGGGGACATCACCGACGCGCGGCTGCTCGCCGGCCTGGTGCCGGGCCATGACGTCATCGTGAACTTCGCCGCCGAGACGCATGTCGACCGGTCGATCGACGGACCCGGCGACTTCGTCCTCACCAACGTGTACGGCACGCAGCGGCTGCTGCACGCCGCGCTCGAGGCGGACGTCCGGACCGTGGTCCAGGTCTCCACCGACGAGGTGTACGGATCGATCGACGCGGGCTCGTGGACCGAGCTGGAGCCGCTGCTGCCCAACTCGCCCTACTCCGCGGCCAAGGCGGGCTCCGACCTGCTGTGCCGCGCCTACCACCAGACCTACGGGCTGGACGTCCGCGTGACGCGCTGCACGAACAACTACGGCCCGTACCAGTATCCCGAGAAGGTCATCCCGCTCTTCGTCACCAACCTGATCGACGGACGGCAGGTGCCCCTTTACGGGGACGGCGGCAACGTCCGCGAATGGCTGCACGTCGACGACCACTGCCGCGGCATCCAGCTCGTGCTGGACAAGGGCTCGGCCGGTGAGACGTACAACATCGGCGGCGGTGTGGAGCTGACGAACCGTGAGCTCACCCAGCGGCTGCTCGACGCCTTCGGCGTCGGCTGGGAGATGGTCGCACACGTGGACGACAGGCTCGGCCACGACAGGCGTTACTCGGTCGACAGCGGCAAACTGCGCGCCCTCGGCTACGAGCCCCTGGTCGGCTTCGACACCGGGCTGGCCGAGATCGTGTGCTGGTACCGGGAGAACGAGTCGTGGTGGCGGCCGTTGAAGCAGGCGGCCGGCTGAGCCGTACTCACTGCTCGCTCTCACAATCGTGGCCCGGCATGTGCGCATGCCGGGCCGCTCCGTGTGGCGAGATCGGCGGGAACGCGGGGTCCGCCGCGTTCCCGCCGAGCCTCGGTCAGGGTTCGAACACCAGGTCCACCCAGTAGTTGCTGGCCTGGAAGGCGGTGGTCGGGAAGGTGCTCGTCGCGCCGTAGGTGTAGAGGCCGTTCCCGCCTGACGCGCCGTCCGCCGGAGCGATCAGCGGGTTCCTGACGTACTGCGTGGTGAAGTACGGCCTGGTGAAGGAGAAGAGTCCCGTCGGCGTGTGATACGAGACCACGTACGTGGTGTTGCCGGTGATGGCCACGGGCGTCGAGAAGGCGACCTGCTGCCAGCCCGTCGCGGTCTCGTTGGTGAAGGTGGCACTGGCCAGGAGCTGGCCGCCCGAGGTCCACAGGCTTCCGGTGTGCGTGCCGGTGTTCCCCGGGCCCTTGTAGAAACGGACGCCCTGCACGAGTCCGCTCCTGGTGGCCTGGAACTTCACGCCGAGGGTGACCGCGTTGTTGTCCGTGGACTGGTTGGCCGGCACCGTCGCGAGGTCCCACAGGCTGTAGGACGGCACGAACACCAGGTCCACCCAGTAGTTGCTGGCGCTGGTGGTGCTGGTCGGGAACGTGTTCGTGGCGCCGTAGGTGTAGACGCCGTTCCCGCTGACCGCTCCGCTCGACGGAGCGGTGAGTGGGCCGTTCGTGTAGCTGTTCGTGAAGTAGTTCCGCGATACCGCGTAACGACCGACCGTGGTGTGGTACGACGCGATGTAGGTCGTGCCGGCGGCGATGACGACGGGATTGGAGAACGTCACTTGCTGCCAGCCCGACGCGCTCTCGTTGCTGAAGGTGGCGCTGGCCAGGAGCTGGCCGTCGGTGCTCCACAGGCTTCCCGTGTGCGTGCCGGTGTTCTGCGTGCCCTTGTAGAAGCGGATGCCCTGTACGGCGCCGCTGGTGGACGCCCTGAACTTGACGCCGAGCGTGACGGCCTTGGTGTCGGTGGAGATGGTCGAGGGGATCGTCGAGTTGTCCCAGAGACTGTTCGACGCCACGTAGTCCACGTCCACCCAGTAGTTGCTCGCGCCGCTGCTGCTGGTCGGGAAGGCGCTCGTCGGGCTGTAGGTGTAGACGCCGTTGCCGCCGACCGCCCCGCTGGCCGGAGCGGTGAGCGGGCCGTTCGTGTACGTCGTCGTGAAGTAGTTCCGGTTCACCGACCAGTGCCCGTTCGGGGCGAAATAGGAGGCGACGTAGGTGGTGCCGGGAGTGACGGGGACAGGCGTGGAGAAGTTGACCTGCTGCCAGCCCGACGCCGTTTCACCGGTGAACGTCGCCGTCGCCAGCAGCTGCCCCGTGCTGCTCCACAGGCTTCCCGTGTGCGTTCCCGTGTTCTGCGATCCCTTGTAGAACCTGATCCCGCGGATGTAACCGGAGCTGGAGGCCCGGAACTTCACGCCGAGTTCGATGGGCTTCGAATCGTTCTGCGAGGTGACGGCCGGCACGGTCGTGGACGGCCACAGCGTGCACGGCGGGCAGTCCTTGCCGACCGTGACCGTCCGCTGCGTCGGCGTCTTCTGGATGTTGCCGATGTCGTCGACGGCTCTCGTCATGATCGTCACTGGGCCCGCGGTGGCCGGCGTCGTCCAGTCGAACTGCCAGTTGGTACGGCCCACCGCCTGCCGCCACTGGTTGCCGCCGTCCACGGAGACCTCGACCGCGGCCACGACGCCGCCTCCCGTGTCGGCCGCGGTGCCCTGGATCTGGACGAGCGTTCCCGTCGAGACCACGCTGTTGTTCGCCGGGTTGTTGATCGCTGAGGTGGGCGGCGCCGTGTCGGTGGACGGCGTCGCGGGCACCAGGCCGGGCTGGAGGCTGGCGGGCTGGATGCCCATGTCGGCCATCAGGTTGACGGTCGCCTGCTGCATGTTGACGTCCGCGGGCGGGCCGGGACTGTCGTGGACGGGGTCGAGGCCCCACGCCCACTGGATGGTTCCCGCACCGAACACGTAGGAGCCGTTGGAGGTCCGGTAGAGCGTGAGGGCGTGGGTGGCGGTCCCGGCACCGTACGTGCCACCGAAGTCGAGCAGGAACTTCGACGTGGTGGTCACGGTCGTCCTGGAGAACCTCACCAGTCCGTCGGGGGTGAACTGGTCGTCAGGGGCCTCGTCCCATTCGTAGCCGAGCGTTCCAGCCGGGAAGACCTCTGTCTGCCCCGGTTGGAGGTCGGCCACTGCCGTGTTCCGCCACAGCCGCATGCTGGCGAACTCCGCGGGCACGGTGATCGAGTCGGCCACGCGGCCGTTTATCCGGTTGAGCGTCCCGGTGAGCGCGTTCTCCGGTCTGCCGCCGTCGGACGGCGGGGAGAAACGCGGGTCGCGCCACGTACCGGTCCACTGTGGACTGGGGTCGATCTTGGCGTTCGCCAGCGTCTCCTTGTAGCAGACGAGTGTGCGGAAGGGGGTGCCCGAGCTGTCGATGCTCGACTCCCAGCGGGTCTTCCAGAAGACCTCGTTTCCCGAGAAGAAGGCCAGGTTGACCCCGTTGTCCCGGGCGTTCTGGGCGTTGTCCCGCATGTCGTTCGACCAGTACTCGTCGTGGCCCGACGACATGAAGACCTTGTGGTCCAGCAGATTGGCGGGCCTGGTGGCCGTGTCCACGTCGCTGGCGTAGCTGACGTCGTAGGCGTTGGCCTCGAGCCATCGGACCATGGGGTACTCGTCATTGAAGAACCGGCTGCGTGACTCGAAGGGGCGGTTGTAGCTCACCTTGAACGCCCGGTTCGCCGGCATGCCGCGATAGAGGCTGTTGCCGCCGTAGCTGTTGTACGCCTGCCAGGTGGCGTCGGAGGTCTGGACCAGGAGCTGGGAGTTCCTGGCGTCGTCCCGGACGACGAATATCATCTGGCTCTTGCCGGGGACGCCGTCCGTTCTGATCAGGTTGGCGATGTAGACGCCGGAGACGGCGGTGTTCGGCACCGCCCACGACGCAGACAGGGCCCAGTTGCCGCAGTCGATCAGGCCCGTCGTCGTGTCGGTCAGGCAGCCGGGTTGTATCTGGGGGAGGGTGGCGGAAGGGTTGATGGTGGCCATGAGCCGGGCGCCCATGCCGCTGTAGTAGCCGAGCCGGAAGATCTCTATGCGGTAGGACTTGGCGCCGGTGTTCACCTTGAACTGAAGGGTCTCGCCCTTGTTCACGCTGATCTGCGTGGGATAGCCGGGGATGCCGCCCTGTGTGGGCACGTCCCATTGGCTCGGCGGGTTGCCCGGCAGGCTGTTCTCGATGCAGATGACGGAGGTGGGCGGGCAGTCGGCCCGCTTTTTCGCGGCCCGCTCGGTCGCGGTTCTGATCCGCTTGCGGAAGGCGGCGGTGTGTTCGTGCTGATTCCGGTGCGGCATTTTGGCGAAAGGCGTCTCGGAAAGCTGGTTGTCCGACGGCGAGCCGCTCTGCGGCTGATCAGGCGCGGTCAGCGCCGAGGTCAGCGCCGTGGGCGCCACCGGCGCGGGTGACGAGTCAGGGCCCAGCAGGCTGACCAATGAGACCACGCCGCCGCCGAAACCGACGAGTGCCGTCCGCAGCAGCCGCCGCGTCCAGGACCTGGCCATTTCCCCGTTGTGTCGCACGAAGCCTCCGGTCACCATGAACGGCCGTTGTCAGATGTGGGCAAGTTTGGCGAAGGGGCTTCATAGCAGCGCCCTGGATGGCCGCGTGATTCGATGTTTTTGCCGTCACTTTCTTGGTGCCTAAACCAGCGCGCCGGGATGCGGCTCCGATTGATGGAGTATTCGGGTTTGCGGCCATTCTCGGGATGCAATGTATTTCGGTCGGTTCGGTTTGGTGCGCTTTCGGTGACCTTGGCCGGTGCCGTACTCATGGCCCGTATAAAGGAGTGGCAAGAACTACGCTGAGCGAAGAGTGCCTCCCTGCGCCCTGCTCCCGGGCGTTGCGAGACTCGCATTCATGGCCAAATCTTCGCCCCTTCGGGCCGCCGTGCCGAGTGCGCCGATGCCAGGAAAAGACATTCCCGTCCCGGGTCTTTCCGCTCGGCGCGCGAGGCAGCGCGTGTTCTCCTGGTTGCCTGCGATGCTCACCGCCGTTTTCGTCGCAGCCGTTCTGCACCGCTATGGCGTTTCCGGATCAGACATGACGTTCTTCGGCGCGTATGTCGTTTTCGCTCTCGCCCTTCCCGGCCTGCTGCTGATCCGCGCCCTGTACGGCGACCGTCGTACCCTGGCGGAGGAGGTCGCGCTCGGAGCGGCGCTCGGCTACGCCATCGAGGTGGCCGCATACATCGTCGCCAGGGCCGTGGGCCTACCCCTTCTCGTGCTGGTGTGGCCGATCGGCACATACATCGCCTTTCTTGCTGTGCCGCGGCTTCGCCGGCATTGGAAGCGGGGCCTCGCCTCCGCCGCCGCGCCTGCCTGGTGGTCATGGGGCCTGGCATTGATGGTGTGCTACCTGGTCGCCTGGAGCGCGCACACCTTTTTCGGCTTCGGCCCGCTCACCTGGCCGGAACTCGCGAAGTATCCCGATGACGCGCCGTTCCACCTCGCCTTGATCGGCGAGCTGAAACAGCACATGCCGCCGATGACGCCCATGGTCGCCGGCGAGCCCCTCTTCTACCACTGGTTCGTCTACGCGCATTACGCGGCGGCCAGCTGGATCACCGGGGTGGAACCTCTCGTGCTGCTGTTCCGGCTCGGCACGGTGCCGATGCTGGCGACGTTCGTCGTTCTGGTCGCGATGCTCGCGCGGCGGGTGACGGGCTCGTGGAGCGGCGCCGCGATCGCCACCGGGGCCACGATCCTCCTGGGTGCTCCCCGCCTGTTCCTGGGCTCTTTCGGGTCGTTCACCTACGGGGGGATGCACGATGCCGCATGGGGAAGCCCGACCTTCACCTTCGGGGCGCTGCTCTTCGTCCCCGTCGTTCTGCTGGTGGTCGATCTTCTCCTGCACCGCTGCCACGACCCCGGGCCCTGGCTCCTCCTGGCCGTCTTTCTGGCGGCGGTCATGGGAGCCAAGGCCACGCACCTGCCCATGCTCGCCGCGGGCCTGGTGGCGGTGGTGGCGGTCAAGGTCGTGACCCGGCGCAGACCTCCGTGGCCTGCGCTCGTCGCGCTCGGGATGACGACCGCCTGCCTGTTCTTCGCGCAGCTCGTTCTCTACGGTGGCCAGCGACAGGGGACGATCGTCGCGCCCCTCTCCTACATGGGGACTCTCTGGCACGACCTGACGGGCACGCCGCCTGACGTCGCCGCTCCAGCCCTGTCGGTCGTCGGCGTCGCCGCGCTCTATTTCGTGTCGTGGGCCGTCACCTGGTGCCCGGCCCTCGGTCTGCTGAGCCGTCCGCGGCTGCTCGTTCGGTCTGATGTGGTGCTGATGATCGGCATCGCCGCAGCGGGCCTCGGTGCGATGTTCGTGCTCGACCACCCTGGCAGGAGCCAGGTCTTCTTCCTGTGGGCGGCCTACCCCTATATTGCGATCGTCGCGGCCTACGGGCTCATCGTCATCCTGCGGCAGGCGCAGGCGCCGCGGCGTTCGATCCTCTGCGCCGTCGGGTCGGGCCTGGTCGCGGTCTACGCGCTTCCGGTCATCTGCGGTGTCCGGGCGCCGTTGGATCCGGGCCTGTCCGACACCGCCCTCTACGGCCCCTACCTCGCGTTGGTGACCGTCGTCGCGCTGGTCGCGGTCAGCCTGCTGACCGCGCGGGCGGGCGTGCTGAAGTGGGCGCTCCTGCTGGTGGCACTGGCCGCCATCGGCCTGCCCGCCGCGCACCACGCCCGCGTGCTGGCCTCGGTGTCCGGCGGCGCGGCCCAGGTCGCCGCCTCCTCGTCCGAGGGCGCCCCGGCGTTCCCGCAGGGCGCGTTGCAGACCGCGCGATGGCTGCGGGACCACTCCGGACCCGACGACATGGTCGCGACGAACGTCCACTGCCGCTGGGGCTTCGAGCATCCCTGCGACAGCCGTCAGTTCTGGGTGTCGGCGTTGACCGAGCGGCGGATGCTGCTGGAGGGGTGGGCTTTCACGGGCACGAACGCCGACCGCTGGCAGCCGGGGCAGTCGGTGAAGAACCTCCCCTTCTGGGACCGGCAGCGCTTCGACGACAACGAGGCGGCCTTCCTGTCACCGTCCTCTGCCGCGATCCAGCGACTCCATGAGCACTATGGGATCCGCTGGCTCTTCGTCGACGAGCACCTCACTTCCGCGGCGCCCGAGATCGCCAAGTACGCCCGCCTCTGCTACCGCTCGGGAGACTTCGCCGTCTACCAGCTCTAGCCGTACGGGCTCCATCCGGCGGCGTGGGGACGCGCCCGGCCGGTCGCGCCACGACGGCCGTCCCATGAGCGCGGCAGGGCCGTGCCCGGGCGGGCGGTGAGAGGTCGGCACCGGCTTTTCACGGACTCGATGGCCGGCGCTCGCCTGGGTGGGTGCCGGCGGCCGGCGCCGAGAGCGTGACGCCGGAGGCCGAAGCGATCCTCGCGCGAGGGGAAGAACGCGAGCCGGCCAGAGCACTGCTCACGTGGACCCTGCGATCAGTCGCTCAGCCGCATCGTCGGCAGCGGGTTGCATCGGGCATTGAGGCACGCCCCTGTCTCCAGGTCGAACTCGAGATTGTGGCCGAGGCACTTCACCTTCCCGTCCTCGACAATGGCTCCGATGGAGAGATCCGCGCCCGCGTGCGGGCAGTACCGCGCGATCTCGTACTTCCGGCCGCCGTCCTCCACGACTATCCGGTCGGACTCGTCACGACCGGTTTCGTAGGCCTCGACCGCGTCAAGAGCCGTCGCGTCAGCGAACTTGAGGAAGGTGATCAGATAGCTGTTGTGAACATCGGGGTCGCGGTCAAGCGAGACCCGCAGCGACAGGAAGAGGTCCTCCCAGCCTGCGCGCTCCGCCAGGACCGCTTCCAGCCAACGGTCCCCAACCGTGATCTGGTACGGCACGCTCGTCGACGGATCGGCATGGACGACGTCGACCCCCTCCGGCCTCATCCGCACGTCCCACAGGCCTCCGGCGTCGCCGGTGACCGCGAAGCGCACGGTCATGTCGATGCGCTCCAGGAAGTAGGCGTTCAACGTGCCCAGGTGGATGAAGTGGGCGCGGAACCTCTCGAACAGATCGTCGGCAGGCTGCGGGTGGGCTTGCTTGAAGAGGCCGATGGCTTCCGCTCGATCCCTTGCGTAGCGCCTGAGATATTCCTCTCGGCCGTCCTCGTAGTCGAACTTCGCTGAGATCGGATCGCGGGTTATGGCGAGGGTGCTCAGGTCGACGGTGTCGCCCGGCCTGAAGTCGGACCACAGCTGGCGCGGGAGGTGCTCACGCAGCCATGCGGCCGCCGCCTCGGCGTCGATGAAGGCCCCGTCTTCCCGCTGCAGAACCCAGTTGTGCTGGAAGAGCTCAGGATCGAGGAAGCACGGCGGTCCCGCGAACGGCACGGCAAGCTCCGGGTTCGTGGCCCGGACAAGCCGCTGGACGCCGCGAAGCTTGGCGACGCGCTTCTCCATCGCTATCTGCCGCATCTGATCCGGGCCGTAGGAGTAGCACATCGGGTGCCATGAAGCCCCTGAGGTCTGGATCGCCATCAGATCGATGCGCCCTCCTCCCAGGTACTTGGCCCGCCTCGCCTGTTCCGCGGTGAGCATGGCGTCGTTGCAGTGGAGCACCGTCCGCCCATCGAGGGAGAACAGCAGGGCCGCGTCGTGATAGCGAGGCGACGGCTCCGGGATGGCCATCACCCACGAGCCGCTTCCCCCGATGGAGTACTTCTCCCACGGCTCGAGCTCGGTGACGGGGTTCGGGCAGACGCCGGCCACCAGCTCACGGAAGATGGGCGCCGGGTACTTCGGGATCAGCACGCGGGTCCGCGGTGGGAGCCGCTCGATGACCCACGGGTCGAAGTGGTCGCCATGTTCGTGCGACATGACCAGGTAGTCGACGTCGACCAGACGCTCCAGGTCGAGGTGGTCGTTTCTCGGGTACTGGAACCATGAGCCGAGGAAGGCTCCGGTAGGAGAGAACCAGGGATCGACGAGAATCCTGAGCCCATCCACTTCGCAGGCCATCCCGGCATGCCCGAGGAACGTGATTCTTGGCACTGGTGAACTCCTTAGAGTGCGTTTCGCGAGTCCATGCCAGTGATGTCGCAATGTGATCGGACGGATTTGTAGCGTTACCACCGGTTGGCGGGCTGGGATGTGCTGGGA
>NZ_JBFAMX010000062.1:0-32617 GCF_040659615.1 Nonomuraea sp. NPDC049784 | reverse complement strand
CGCCGCGCGTGGACCCGGTGCACGCGGTGCTGCGCTACCTGTGCGAGATGGACGACGAGGAGGCCGCTCCCCTGCTGGAGCGCATCCTCGCCTACGGGGGCGCGACGCCGCCCCGCAACATGGCCCACCGGTCTGCCCTCGACAACCTCGCCGTGGCCGCCTCCCGCCTGGGGCGGGTGGAGCTGGCGGGGCAGCTGTACGACTCGCTGGCCTCGGACGGTGAGACGTTCGGCCACAGCACGGTGGCCCACCACTGCGGTCACCACTACCTGGCGCACCTGTGCGTGGCGATGGGCTCGCCGCAGCGCGCCGCGGAGCACTTCGAGGCCGCGGCCGAGGTGCACGAGCGGCGCGGCGTGCCGCTCATGCTGGCGGAGTCGCTGCTCGACTGGGCCGACCTGCTGGAGGAGGAATCGATGAGCGGGCCCAAGCCGGCGGACCTGCACAGATGGTGCGCCTCGCTCCTGGCCGGCCGCGGAGCACTGCTGCTGGAGCGGCGGTTGCGCTGATCATCCCCCGCCGCAGTGGCCCAACGCGCGTTCCTCGCGCACGATCTGCTCGATGGTCTTCGTCCGGTACGGCAGCAGTTGCGTGGGCCGCCTCGGTGCGCGAACCCGAAAGGCGCCTCTGCGCGTCGCGGTCAAAGGCTGCCCTGCTAGCGTACGGCGAATGAGCGGGCGTGGAGTTCTTGTCACAGGTGCGTCAAGGGGCATAGGGCGGGCGATCGCGGCGGCGTTCGCCGCGCAGGGCGATCGGGTGGCGATCCACCACCGGGACTCGGCGAAGGAGGCCCAGAGCCTTCTCGAGGAGCTGCCCGGTCAGGGCCACGTCATCGTGCAGGCCGACCTGGCCGATCCCGAGGCGGTGCGGCTGATGGTGGACGCGGCCGCGCAGGAGCTGGGCGGGATCGATGTCCTGGTGAACAACGCCGGCGTCTTCCTCCACCACCCCCTCACCGAGACGTCCTACGACGAGTGGCGAACGGCCTGGCAGCGCACGCTCGACACCAACCTGATCGGCCCGGCCAACGCGACCTGGTGCGCCGTCCAGCACATGCCCGCCGGCGGCCGCGTGATCAACGTCTCCTCGCGCGGCGCCTTCCGCGGCGAGCCGAACAGCCCGGCGTACGGGGCGAGCAAGGCCGGGCTGAACGCGCTGGGCCAGTCGCTGGCCATCGCCCTTGCCCCGCGCGGGATCGCGGTGGCCGGGGTGGCGCCCGGGTTCGTGGAGACGGACATGACGAACGAGCACCTCAAGGCCCCTCGGGGGGACGAGATCCGGGCGCAGAGCCCGTTCGGGCGGGTGGCGCGGCCTGACGAGATCGCGGCGGCCGTCATCTACTTGGCCTCCCCGGCCGCCGAATGGGCCAGCGGCGCCGTGCTCGACCTCAACGGCGCCTCCTACCTCCGCTGACCGTTGCCCGCCTTCGTCACGGGCTGCCTGCCCCCTCCCCCGCCCGGCGGTTTCGTTTGGATCCTCTGAATCGTCGGTCGGGGTGTGCAGTCGGAACGCCGGCCGCGAGGTAGCCGATCAACGGGCTATAGATCAATCTTGAGTTGGATGAGCTCGGGCTGGAACCGTCGGGCCTGGTAGAAGCGGATCGCATCGGTATTGGAGGCGTACGCGGAGACCGTTGCCTGGTTGGCTCCTTGCGCCTTCGCCCAGGCGAAGAAGTGCTCCACAAGCTTCGCACCGACACCGTGGTCGCGTTCTTCCTCCGCGACGCGAATGCTCACGAGTTCGGCGACAACCGCTTTCGGCCTGCGTTCGTTCGGAGCCCTCATCTGGCCCGTGAGATGGCCTACGACCGCCCCCTCGGTCGAGTCACGGCGGGCGAGAAGGGCCAGGCTTCCCGGGTTGGTGATCATTCCCATGTAGTAGTCGAGCCCACTCCGCGTCGGCCAGCCCGCGTCCATGAACGGATCCCGTCGGCCTCCGTCCTCCTGGAAGAGAGATCCAGCTGACTGGATCAGAGCGTGCACATCTCCGACTCGCGCGACTGTGATGACGAGACTCATGCCAGCGACACTAACGATCATGATTAATCATGTAAATGACGGCGGTAAGGCCGGTCCCGCACAGGCAGCACGCGCCGGCCGTCCTTTGCGCGTCGCCCAGCCGTAGCGGCCAGGAGACGGGCCCCCGCCGGCAGGTCCAGCCGGGCTCGGCGCGGCCGGGCTCGGCGCGGCCGTCGAGGCGTTCCTGCGCACAATTGACAACCGCAACACCGCCACGGCGTACGCGATCGCGCTGCGCGCCCTGGCCGCAGTGGTCGGCGTCGATGCGCGCTGACCGCGCTGGAGCCTCGATTTGCAGGGAAACCTAAAGATAAAGATCTTCGAATGGATTGATAGCCATTTATCAGTCCCACGATATCGATCCGATCCTTTCGTGAAATGATCGTGTTTCACGACCCTCTTTGTGTGGGCACCTCTGACTCGGCGTGCCGATTCTGGCGACACGGAAGAATGTCAAATACCTAATCATTAGGGAAGCTCGGTGATTGCTCGCCCCAAGCCGATGAATTCGAGTAGGTGGTCCGGCAGAAGCGCACCATTGTGGATCATCCCCACCAGGCGCACCGGCGGCGTGGCCGTCGATCTCCGCACCGCCACCACCGCTGCGAGGCCGGAAGGGAAGAGAGTCACCCAGGTGGCCCCCATGCTGGGGCCGGCCTTCGTCGCGGCGATCGCGTACGTCGACCCCGGGAACGTGGCCACCAACCTCACCGCGGGCGCGACACTGGGCTACACCCTGGTATGGGTCGTCGTGGTGGCCAGTCTCGTCGCGATCCTCGTGCAGTTCCAGGCGGCGAAACTCGGCATGGCGACCGGGAAGAGCCTGCCGCAGTTGTGCCGGCAGCGGTTCACCCGGGCGGGCAGCCTCATGCTGTGGCTGCAGGTCGAAGTCGTCGTGCTCGCGACCGACCTCGCGGAGTTCATAGGCGCGGCGATCGGGATGCAGTTGCTGTTCGGCATGCCAGTGGGGGTGTCGGCGGTGTCAACGGCGGTGGTGTCGCTCGCGCTGCTGGAACTGCGGCGCAAGGGCCGGACCCGCCCGTTCGAACTTATGAGCGCCGCGGCTCTCCTGTTCGTCGGCGCGGGCGTCGGCTACGACATCATCGTCACCGGAAACCAGTCCGCGAGCGGACTCGCCGCCGGGCTGATCCCGAGCCTCGGAGGTGAGGGGGCGCTGCTCCTGGCCATGGGCATTGTCGGCGCCACGGTGATGCCCCACGCGGTCTACCTGCACTCGGCGCTGGTGCAGGGACGCGGCATGACGACCGCTGCCGCCCGCTCGCAGCCAGACCTCGTCCGCCGGATCCTGCGCCTCGACTGCTCACTGGCCTTGGGCGTCGCCACGGTCGTCAATGTGTCGATGATCGCCCTCGGCGCCGGGCTCGGTGCCGCGACCGGCGGTGCGTGGGCCGGCGACCTGCCGGCCGCCCACGTGGAACTGAGCGCCAGGATAGGCGGAGCCGCCGCCCTCGCCTTCGCCATCGCGCTCCTGTCGTCCGGGATCTCCTCCTCCGGGATCGGAACACTCGCAGGCGACATCGTGATGCAGGGTTTCTTGGGCTGGCGGGTGCCCGTGCACGTGCGCCGGATCGTGACCATGACGCCGGCCGTCCTCGCGCTGTTCTCCGGCGCGTCACTGACCGACCTGCTGATTCTCAGTCAGGTGATCATCTCCCTCGGCGTGCCTGTGGTGCTGTTCCTGCTCGTCCATTTCTGCCGCGATCGGTCGCTGATGGGTCCGCTCGTCAACGCCCCGCACACGACCTGGATCGCAGGCACTGCCGCGGCGATCGTCGCTCTTCTCGGCTGTTCGCTGCCGGTTCTCCTGCTGTTCTGACCTGTGAACGGGGTCTTTCGATGCACGACCACACCGGGTCCGACGAGAACCATGCCTCGCCCGGGACAGTGATTCCGATTTCCCTGGCCAGAATTCGGGTCAAGTTCTTCGTCTTCGCCGGACTGACCGTCGGCTGCGCGATTTTCGGTGCGACCGCATGGCTCACCCTCACGCTGCTGCTCACGTGTGCCGCGATTCTGCTCGCCGTGGCGATCATAGGAGGGAAGGAGCTGATGCGTTCCCTTTTCTTCATGTCGCCGAAGCGGGACTCGCAATAAGAGCCGCGAGCCGTCATTGTCGAACAGGATCGCTGGGGTTGGCCCGGGCGACGATGAGCGGATCGATCGGCGTGAAGGGGAATTGAGGGAGCTCACGCTCGGGAATGTGGAAACTCGCGGCGAGGACTTCGCGGGAGAACGCCGACGCGGTGGCCCGATAGCCGATGTCGCCGGGCATGGGCTGATCGAAGAAGATGAGGAAGTGGATGTCCTCGTCGCCGATGACCTCGATATGGTGCGGGAAGGCTCGTGGCACGAAGTACATGTCGCCGGGGCCGAGCAGATACTCGTCGAGGGTGTTGTCGGGGTCCAGGACGCGCATGCGGGCGTGACCTTTCTCGACGTATCCCATCTCGGCGGTGATCGGATGCCAGTGCGGTTCGCGCATCCCGCTCTCCCTGATGCGCAGGGAGTACATGGAGATGTCCTCCAGAGCGGCCCAATACTGCTTGCGGGCCAGGCGAGCGTCACCATAGGCGTAGGACAGCGGCGCGTGCTGGCCTTCGGCGTCGAACAGGTGAGCATTGGGCAGCCCAGCCGTGGACGGGACGTCGGCGGCACCGGTACGGCGGACGATCTGCTGAGCCGGAGACCGGTCGAAGGCGTCGAACGCCGATGAGGGGAGGTCATAGGTGTTGCCGAGCACCGCATCGGTCATGGCGTTGAAGCTGGCGTGCAGCGAGAAATGCTGCGGGCGCTCGTTGCGTAGGGCGAGGAGGAACTCGGCGCGCTCGGCACCGAGGTTCTCGATGTGGTAAACGGCGCCAGACTCGACGTGATACATCTGACCGGCGCTGACGATGAACGAGGAGAAGGCGTCGGCGTTGCCGAGGATCGACACCAGGACCGTGCCGGAAAGGCAGTAGCCGAGCTGGTTGGCGTTGACATTCCACTGCGGCTCGCGGATCGCGCCGGGCTCGAGGACGACGCGCTTGAGCGAGAGCCGGTTGAGGATCGGCAGTACGGTGGCGTCGACCATAGTGACCGAGCCGAGCTCGTTCTCGAATGCGGGTGGCACGGTCGCCAAGGAGGTGATGTGCGGCGAGGCGTTCGTCATGGCTTTCCCTTCGTTGCCGCAACCCGCACGTTCAAGGTCGAATGCGTGCCGCCGCGAAATGTCGTCCCGGGTCGCATGGCGCGTCCACGCCGGTGGTCTATGAGTCGGCCTTCGTGTGCGCCCGTTTTCCAAGGTTAAGCATTAAGTGTCCGCTGCAGCGGATTGTGGTGCAGCGTGTCGCCCGATCGGGGCTTTCGCGGACTTTGTCCACGAGCCGATCAGCTCATCCGGCCCCACTCCGCACGCACTCAGACCCTCCCGGACCACAATCGCGATCAAGAAGCCCGGCGCCGTTTTGGGGCGCTTGATCCATTTGAAACCGCACGCCAAGGCCCGCGGCCACACCGGCGGCGAGCGCCTCAGATGCCCAGGCGGGTGGCGATGCCGTCGAGGAGGCAGTCCAGGCCGATGTCGAACTGCCATGCAGTGTCGTCTTTGCGGGTGGCGGTGCGCAGGTAGTGCTGGAAGGTCGGATAGCGGCCGGTTCGCATGTGCCACATCATCAGCGGGGCGAGTTCGTCGCGTAGTTCGTCTCCGCCGGACAGACTCTGCTCGCTGATGACAGTGCTGACGGCGCTTTCGTAGCTCAGGGCGCCGTGCACGTAGGCGTCCACGGAGCGAAAGACGCTCATCATCGTGTCGGCGTCCAGACCCAGGCCGTCGAGCGCTGCCAGGGCCTGCTCGGCCACGGTCATCCGGTTCGGTGTGAGGGAGAGCTTGGCCTGCGGGGACAGTTGGGCCAGCCATCGGTGCTGGAGCATCAGCTCGCGCGTCCGTACAGCGAGGGTGCGCAGGCTCTGCCGCCAGTCGAGGCCGCCGGGCAGGCGCAGATCGGCGTAGACGTGATCGACCATGAGTTCCAGCAGGTCGTCCTTGCCGGACACATAGCGGTAAGGCGCCATGGGGGCGACGCCCAGCTCGGCGGCCAGGCGGCGCATGGTGATGGCCTCCATGCCCTCGGCGTCGGCGACCGCGACGGCCGTCGTGGCGATGCGCTGCGGCGACAACGTCTGGCGGGGAGCCGGCGACGGACGCTCCAACCGCTCCCACAGAGATTCGCTCTTGTCGATGGCCATCCCGCAGATCCCTTCCTCGCGTATGTATACAACGTATCAGAAGTAGACAACGTACACACGAATGTGTACGTTGTATCGCGACGGATACGTCGTACACACCTTAAGGAGCATCATGCTGAACATCGCGGTCATTCTCGGCAGCACCCGTGACGGACGTTTCGGCCCCGCCGTGGCCAACTGGGTCATGGACCACCTGGACCAGCGCGACGACATGAGCGCCGACCTGATCGACCTGATCGAGACCCCCCTGCCGACCGTCTTCCCCGTGCTCGGGCAGCCGCCCGCCACGCAGGAGGCCAAGGACCTGCTGGCGGCCGTGTCACCGCGGCTGGCGGCGGCCGACGCCTTCGTCATCGTGACCCCCGAGTACAACCACAGCTACCCGGCCGTGCTGAAGAACGCCATCGACTGGCACACCACCGAGTGGCACGCCAAGCCCGTCGCGTTCGTCTCCTACGGCGCCTTCTCCGCCGGACTGCGCGCCGTCGAACACCTGCGGCTCGTCCTGGCCGAACTGCACGCCGTCACCATCCGCGACAGCGTCGGCCTGCAGCACCCCTGGGCGCAGTTCGACGGCGACGGCCACGCCGTGGACCCGGCCGCCGATGCCGCCGCCAAGGTCATGCTGGACCGTCTCGCATGGTGGGCTCACACGCTGCGCGAGGCCAGGACCGCCCGCCCCTACGCCGCCTGAACCGCCATGACCCGTCTCGGCGTCTTCGGACTGCTCATCGGCATGTTCCTGGCCATGCTCGACGGCCTGATCGTGGGCACCGCGCTGCCCACGATCGCCGGCGAACTCGGCGGCCTGGACCAGCTGCCCTGGGTGGTGACCGCGTACATGCTCGCCGGCGCGGCCACCACCCCCCTGTGGGGCAAGCTCGGCGACCTGTTCGGCCGCAAGGCCACCTTCATCACCTCCATCTCGCTCTTCCTGGCCGGGTCCGCGCTCTGCGGCCTGGCCCAGACCATGACCCAGCTCATCGCCTTCCGCGCCGTGCAGGGCCTCGGCGCGGGCGGGCTCATGGTCGGCGCGCTGGCCATCATCGGCGTCCTGGTGCCACCCCGCGACAGCGGCCGGCTGCAGTCGATGATCGGGGTCATCATGCCGGTCGCCTACGTCGGCGGGCCCCTGCTGGGCGGCCTGCTCACCGACTACCTCAGCTGGCGCTGGACCTTCTACGTCAACCTGCCCCTGGGCGCCCTGGCCCTGCGGCTCATCGTCACCCGCGTCCACCTGCCGCCCGCCGAACGCCGCCGGCCCCGCATCGACTACGCCGGAGCGGCCCTGCTGACCACGGCCATCGTGGCCCTGACCCTACTGGCGGGCGGAACCTCATGGACGCTCGGCGCGATCGCCCTGCTCGCCCTGGCGGCCTTCGTGGCTGTCGAGCACCGTACAGCGGAGCCGATCATCCCGCCCCGGCTGTTCACCGACCGCGACTTCACCCTCGCCCAGGTTCTCAGCTTCCTGGTCGGCGCGGTGATGCTCACTGTGACCAACTACCTGCCGCAGTACCTGCAATTCGTTCAGGGCTCCTCCCCGGCGGTCAGCGGCATGCTGCTGCTCCCGCTGATGTTCGGCATGCTCGGCGCCCAGCTGGTCACTGGCCGTCTCATCAGCGCCAACGGCCGCTACCGCATCTATCCCATCCTCGGCGGAGCCCTCATGATCGCGGGTGCGCTGGCCCTGTTCCGGCTCGATGCCGATACCCCCGCCGCCCTCGCCTCGGCTCTCACCCTCCTCATCGGGGCGGGGATCGGCCTGGTGATGCAGAGCACCACCTTGATCACCATGAACAGCGCCGACCCGCGCGACATGGGCGCCGCCAGCGGCACACTCACGCTGCTGCGCACCATCGGCGGATCGCTCGGCATCGCCCTGCTGGGCACCCTGTACGCCGCCCGGATGCGCGCCGACCTGGCCACCCACCTGGGCCCAGCCACGGCCGAGCGGCTGACCGCAGGAGGTGAACTCACCCCCGCCCTACTGCCCAGCCTGCCTGCCCAGGCGGCCGACACCGTCCGGCTGGCCGTCACCAGCGGCCTGCATACCATCCTCATCGGCGCCGCCGCGCTCTCCGTGGTCGCCTTCGCGGTCTCCTGGCTCATCCGCGAGGCCCCCCTCCGTGCCGACACCACGCCACAGACCAACCCCCCGGTGCCTTCCGAGCGCAATCCGTCCGACGAAGTGGACGGGCGCTCACCTGAAATCCAGCAGAACACGTCGAGATGATGGAGCGGGACACGAGCTTGCGCGCGATGATTGCGATGTCCTGGTGAAGGCCCAGCCGATTGCCCCACGGGTCAGTGAAGTCGGTGAACACCACCACCTTCGGCAGCGTGGTGGGCTCGGCCACCTCCACGCCCAGACCCCGCAATTTGGCGGTCTCTGCCGCGATGTCCTCCACCTGGAAACGCAGCCGACTGGAGGTCGCGGTGACAGACGCATGTCCGCTGGACAGCTGCAGCCAGGCGCCCTCGCATACCTCCCACTCGCCGAGCGAGCGAAACACGTCTCCACGCGGACACTGCAAGAGTTTCGCTCGATCCTCAAACGGGCCATCACCAGGGCACAAGCCCGCGACCAGGTCAAACGAAACGTCGTCTTGCTCTCTGAGCTGCCGAAGGGAAAGTCTGGCCGGCCCTCCAAATCGCTGACGCTCACGCAGGCTGAAGCGGTGCTCGAGGCCGCCAGGCAGGCCAAGCCTTGGCTCTGGGCTTACATGGCCCTCTCGCTGCTCACAGGGCCCGAACGGAGGGGAACTGCGCGAGCTCGCCTGGCCGCGTTCTGGGACCACGTGAGCGCCCATGGGATCGTGCCGGACCAGGAGGGCCAGGCACGTCTGGTGTTCGCCACTCGGAATGGCACGAAGATGAGCGCAGGCAATGTCCGTCGGGAGTTCCGGCGAGTCACCACCCGAGCCGGTTCGGTCGGCGGCGACTGGACGCCCCCGGGAGATGCGGCGCAGCTTCGCCTCGTTGCCGCCAGCAGACGGCGTCCCGGTCGAGCACATTGCCCGGCTGATCGGCCACGCTGGAGGTTCGGCGGTCACCGAGAAGGTCTACCGTCATCAGATCAAACCCGTCATCCAGGACGGCGCGACCGTCATGGATCGGATCTTCCCAGGTAACGACAACGGAGCAGGACAGTCACTCAGTTAGTCACTTGGAAGATCAAAAGGGCCACTCCCCGTGTTGGGATGTGGCCCTTGACCTCGGTGGGCGATACTGGGATCGAACCAGTGACCTCTTCGGTGTGAACGAAGCGCTCTCCCGCTGAGCTAATCGCCCGCCCTGTCGGCTCCTCGCGGTGCCGACGGGGAAAACCATACCGCACTCTGGCACCTGCTGGCGAAGCGAAGCGGTCGGGTGGCGGCTGGAGGGACGGTTCGGGCGGGGCTCCGGGAGCGGCGGCGAAGGCGATGGGGAGGGATTCGGGTGAAACGCGGCGGTTGCCCATCGGCACGGCGCGTCGGTGGCATACCATCGTCGTGTTCCGGTTGGCATCGGTCGCGATCTTTTGGCGAGAAACGTTCATGGTCGGCGCGCCGGGGCAGGCTCCACAAGACGCAAAACCCTTGTAAATACGACCCGATTGATGCCGTTTAGCCTGGTAGATGCCTAAATGTCCAGCTGTGATGTGCGTTACAGAAGGCCCTTGGAGCGGAATCTTTCCTA
This sequence comes from Nonomuraea sp. NPDC049784, assembly GCF_040659615.1. Lineage (NCBI taxonomy): Bacteria > Bacillati > Actinomycetota > Actinomycetes > Streptosporangiales > Streptosporangiaceae > Nonomuraea > Nonomuraea sp. NPDC049784. The sequence goes on along the minus strand of NZ_JBFAMX010000062.1, from coordinate 22,670 downwards.
CAGGTTTCTTCGTTCCGCGTCATAGCTCAGGACGAAGTCCGTCAGAGCAGTGAAAGCCCCGTAGAGGGGACCTACGACGAAAAGGTTTGGCTGACGATGCACAGCACCACCGTCTCCGCCGAGCTTGGCCTTCGGCTTGTGGTCCCCGACCGTACTACCGTCCCCCTGCTCGCCGGACTGAGTTACACAGCCGACGATCCGTATGCCATCCGCATGGCCTTCCACGTAGGGAACGACGAACCGGTCGAGTGGATCTTTGCCCGCGAGTTGCTGACCGTGGGGATCGTCAGGCGTGTCGGCGACGGCGACGTGCAGGTGTGGCCCGCGCGTGCCGACGGCGAGCGAACGCTCCATATCAGTCTCACGTCCCCGTTCGGGCAGGCGCTCTTCGAAGTGCCGCTGGCGCCGCTCACCGAGTTCCTCCACCGCACGTACGAGAAGGTCCCGGCGGGACGGGAAACCGACTACATGGACCTGGACGCCGAGCTGACCAACATGCTCTGGCCGTCCTAGCGATCTAGGCGGGCAGCGTCTCCAAGACTTTTCGCATGCGGGCGATCTCGATGCTCTGACCCGAGTACACGTCTTTCGCCATCAGCCGCATGCGCCGGTCCCGGCCGCTCGCCAGTTCCTCCCCCGCCATCTTCACCGCGCCCTCGTGGTGCCTGGTCATCAGCTGCAGGAACATGCGGTCGAAGGCCGTCCCCTTGGCCGCGCGCAGCGCGTTCAGCTCCTCCTCCGTCGCCATGCCGTACGCCGCCGCCTGCGCGTGCTCGTGGGCGGCAGGGGCGGAGCGGCCGAGCTCGGCCAGCCACCCGGTCATGGCCTTGATCTCCGGGGTCTGGGCGGCGGTGATCTGGCGGGCGAACGAGCGGATCGAAGCCGTGGTCGTGCGGTCGTTAACCAGCGAGGTCATCTCCAGGGCCTGGCGGTGATGCGGGATCATGGCCTCGGCGAAGCGCACGTCCGAGGCCACCGTCGCCGCCGGCGTCTGTCCGACCCGCTCTCCCGGCGTCGCGGTACGGCCCGGCGCCCCCGGGCTCCCCGGCACGATGACGGGCGCCTCCGTCCCCACCGGCGACGGCCCGGCAGGCTGCTCGGAGCAGGCGGCGAGGGCAAGTGTGGTCATAACTGTGATCAAGACCGTACGCGGCCGCGAAGCTCCTGGCATAGCTTCCATAGTGAGCTACCAGACAAAGGGGACGCGCGTTGATCTCTGCCACGTTACGCGGAGCGTTGTTGTGTACGGTGCTGCTGTTGACCTCCGCGTGCGCGGCAGGCCAGGAGGCGACCGGTGCGCCGACGCCCGCCACATCGACGCGGGAGACCGACGCTCCGGCCACCGATTCTTCCGCCGCCACCGGTGACGTGATGACGAGCGACAACGTCAAGCTCGTCGCCAACATGCCGATGACCGCCCCGCTGAACGGCGCGGACGACATCAACACGGACCTGGCGTTCCAGGGCGACTACGCGTACGTGGGCAACTTCGGCGGGTTCGCGATCTACGACATCAGCGACCCGGCCAAGCCCCGGATCGTGAGCCAGGTGGCCTGCCCGGCGCAGCAGAACGACGTCAGCGTGTACGGCGACCTGCTCGTCCTGTCGATCGACGAGCCGCGCGCCGGCGAGGAATGTGACTCCGGCGACAGCCCTCGCGAGTGGGAGGGCCTGCGGATCTTCGATATTAGCGACAAGAAGAGCCCCAAGTACGTCAGCGCGGTCAGGACCGACTGCGGCTCGCACACGCACACGATGGTCCCGGATGGGGAGACGCTGTACGTGTACGTCTCCTCGCCCGGTCCCGAGCCCGAGTCGAAGACCTGTCCACCGCCCCACGAGCTCATCCAGATCGTAGAGATATCGACAAAGTCGCCTACGTCCGCAAAAATCGTGGCGAAGCCGGATATCTTCCCTGAGCGCCAGCACTCCGACCTCGCCTCCGGCTGCCACGACATCACCGCGTACCCGGAGAAGAAGCTCGCCGCGGCCGCCTGCTTCGGCGACGGCGTGCTCCTCGACATCTCCGACCCCGTCAAGCCGAAGGTGCTCCAGCAGATCACCGACACGGAGAACTTCCAGATCTGGCACTCGGCGACGTTCAACAACGACGCCACGAAGGTCGTCTTCAGCGACGAGCTGGGCGGCGGCGGCCAGGCCACGTGCGACCGCAACACGCCGGCCACGAAGGGCGCGGACGCCGTGTACGACCTGGTGAACGGCAAGCTGGAGCGGCGCGGCTACTTCAAGATCCCCAGGGAGCAGCAGGCGAACGCGAACTGCGTGGCCCACAACGGCTCGCTGATCCCGGTACCGGGCAAGGACATCATGGTGCAGTCGTGGTATCAGGGCGGGGTGTCGATCTGGGACTTCACCGACTCCGCCCAACCGAAGGAGATCGGCTACTTCGAACGCGGCCCGTTCCCCGGCGGCGACATCGCGGGCTCCTGGTCGGCGTACTACTACAACGGGTACATCTACTCGAGCGACATTCGCGAGGGCCTGGACGTCCTGCAGATCAACGACCCGCTCACGGATCCGGCCAAGCAGGTCAAGATGGACGACTTCAACGTTCAGACCCAGAAGTCGTACTGATGGCGGTGCCGGGTCGATGGAGAAACGGCCCGGCACGGCGGTGCCCGATTGGAGGCCGGCGCGCCGAGAAGGCGGCATCGCAGCGGCTCACGGCGCGTAGAGGCTCACGGCTCGTAGGGCCATGCCCTCCCAGAGGCCTAAATTGGTGTACTCCAATATCCTCATCCATCACGACGATCAATCGGAGTGATGCCAGCACTATGCATGAAGGTAGAGTGAAGATCGTCAAAATGGGCATGCCGTCATCACCCGTTGGTGCGCCGGAGACCTGCGGCGGCCGGAAGGCGAGGCGATCGAGAAGCTCATCGCCGTCTCCGGCGGGAAGATCTCGTACCGCAGCGCCGAGCGGGATGGCCGGCGCCCGGTTCTCCGTGACCCGGCGACCGGCCGCCGGACCGCGATGACGCCGCTCGCACTGGCCGTCGACATCGGCGGCACCAAGATCGCGGTCGGGCTCGTGACGGCGGACGGGACGCTGAAAGAGCAGACCAGGACGGCCACGCCCGCCGGGCCGTCGATCCTCCAGACCGTTTTCGAGCTCGCCCGGCCGCTGGCCGAGCAGGCCGTGATCTGCGGGATCGGCACCGCCGGGACCGTCGACCCGCAGGGGCGCATCACCTCGGCGACCGATCTGCTCGCCGGCTGGGCCGGCACCGATGTCAAGGGCGCGGCGCAGCGCGCGCTCACGCTCCCGACGGTCGTGCTGAACGACTGCCATGCCGCCGGAGCGGCGGAGGCACGGGTCGGATCGGCCCGCGACGCGCGCACGGCGCTGGTCGTCGCCGTCGGGACGGGCATCGGTGGGGCGGTGTGCGTAGAGGGCCGGGTGCGGACCGGGCTCTCCGGTACGGCGGGGAGCATCGGTCATCTGCCTGCTCCGACCAGCGCGGGCATCCGATGCTCGTGCGGGGCGCTCGATCACATCGAGGCGCACGCGTCCGGCCCCGCGATCGAGCGGGCCTACCGGGAGGAGACCGGACAGGCGCTGCCCCTGGCCGAGATCGGCCGGATCGGCTCTCACGTGATCAGCGACGCGGCCACGCTCCTGGGCCGCGTGCTCGCCGGCGCCGCCAACCTGATCGACCCGGACGCGATCGTCATCGCGGGCGGCGTCTCCATGCTCGGCCAGGCGCTGTTCGGGCCCCTGGAAGCCGCCTACCGCGCCGACGCCCTGCCGGGCCCGTCCGCCGCGCCGCTCCTCCCGGCCCGTCTCGGAGCTGACGCGGGACTGGTCGGAGCGGGCCTGGAAGCCCTGTCCCGCCTCGAGGACGGATCGTGACGGGGCGCCGACCGTCTTGTCATCGTGGTAGGCGCCCCTGCCCCAAGGCGTTTCTCCGGAACGAAGGCTCTCTGATCAGCCTGATGTCAGCCGGACCACCCTCCCGTCGGCCACGGACCGCTGGGCGGCGGTGACGATCCGAAGGGTGCGCAGGCCGGTGGCGCCGTCCGGCTGCGGTGGCCTCCCGTCGCGGACGGCGCCGAGGAACCGGTTCAGCATGGCCAGGTCGAGGTCCTCACCGAGGGCCAGCCAGGAGGCGCCGTCGCGCAACGTCCCGGACACGTGGGCGCCGAACGGGTCGATCTCGACGACGCCTTCGGTACCCACCACCTGCAGAGTGAGTCCGCCCCAGTTGGGGGCGCTGTCGGGATGACTCCACGAGCAGTCGATCGTCGCAACGACGCCGGACTCGTACGTGATGGTGACGAGACCGCCGGTCTCCGCCCGGACCTGCGGCTTGTCGGCGTGGAGGATCTGGTTGGTGACGGCCCTCACCGCGACCGCCGGCTCGCCGAGCAACTCGTCGATCAGGTCGGCCACGTGCACGACGTGGTCGGCCAGCGCGCCGCCGCCGGAGAGCGACGGATCGGTGAACCATGCGCGCCCGCCGATGGGGATCTTCCCGTTGTTGGTGCCGGTGATGCCCAGGACGGTCCCGATGGCGCCCGAGTCGTACAGTGCCTTGAGAGAGGCGAACTCCCGGCTGAACCGTACCGGGTAGGCGGTCATCAGGAAGACGTCCGCAGCCTCGCAGGCGGCGATCATCGCCTCCGCGTCGGCGACGCTGGTGGCGAGGGGCTTCTCGCAGAGCACATGCGCGCCCGCGGCCGCGGCGCTGATGACGAGGTCGCGATGCCGGGCGTTCTCGCTGCAGACGATGACGGCATCGGGCCCCCACGCCAGCGCCTCGTCGTAGGTGCCGGCATAGGCGACGCCGATCTGTTCGGCGAACGCCCTGCCGCGCAGCTCCCCTGGTGGGGCGTCGATGGCGTCCGGGTCCGCGGTCAGGAGCTCGACGCCCGGCCGCTCGGCCAGCAACCGCACGTAACTCTCGGCGTGCACGTGCGCGAACGACAACAACGCGACCTTCAGCGGGCGGACCCCTGCGGCGGCCGTCATGCGACACCACTCCCCACGCTCATGTCCGGTTCCAGGGCGCCGAGGAGGTCACGCAGGCGCTGGTCGGTGTCGATCGCGACCGCCTCCCCGCTGCCGAGCGACTCGAGTGCGGCCTCGGCGAGTTCGACGGCGACGACGCCGTCGGCGGCCGTCACACGGGCCGCCGGCCCACCGGCGATCGCCTCGGCGAACTCACGGATCTCGGTCAGGTACGGGCTCTCCCCAGCGATCGGGGCGGGCCGCTCCTCCCCGCCCGCCGGAGCCGGCCCGAGATCGAGGCGTACCCCTGGCGGGTCGGCCGAGTCGAAGTGGAGCACACCCTCGTCGCCCGCGACATGGAACGACGTCCGGAACGTGACGTGCGGCGGGCCCCACAGCCCTCGTATGTGGCTGATCGCGCCGCCCGCGTGCGTGAGCACGACGTGGGCGGTCTGCAGGGGCTGCCCGCCGCGGTTCGCGGTGTTCTGCGTCGCGTAGACCTCCACCACCTCACCGGCCACCCACCGCGCGATGTCCAGGTCGTGGATCATCTGGTCCATCACCAGCCCGCCCGATTGCTCGACGTCGGAGAACCAGGGTGACCACCACGGGAACGCGCCGCCGCGGCTGAACCGCAGCACCGCCGGCCGCCCGATCGCTCCCGCCCTGACGGCGGCCTGCATGGCCGCGTACTCGGGGAAGTAGCGCACGACGTGGCCGGGGAAGAGGTGCCGGCCGGAGGCCGAGGCCCGGCACAGCAAGTCGGCCGCGTCAGAGGTCTTCCGGGCCAATGGCTTCTCGCAGAACACGTGCGCGCCGGCGGCCAGCGCCCGGCTCGCGATGTCGTGATGGGTGAGAGTCGGCGTCATGACGTCGACGACGGAGACCAGCTGCAGCAGTTCGTCAAGCGACGCGGATTTCCGCGCGTCGTACGTCGCAGCGAGTTCGTCCGCGCCCTCCAAGCTGAAGACGTGCAGCTCGGCGCCAAGCGACCGCCAGGCGGGGGCGTGGGCGTGAGCGATGCCCCCGGCCCCGACCAGTCCAACTTTCAGTGCGGGCATCAACTCTTCCTGCCTGTGCTCGGAGCGCGGTCAAGTGTGGGAGACACGGTGGCCGTCCTGAGCCGCCGTCGATCAGCGGGAGGGCCGGCATCCGCGCACGCCGACCGGCCCTGGGAAGGTGGTGAGTCACCTTGACGTGGAATGTCCGGGTGACGCGTTAAGGGGGAATGCTGCGGTTCCTAGGCTGCGTGACCGGTCGAGTGGGGCCGCTCGCTCGACGCCGGATCATGACCGGTGTGAGCTCGGACCGGTCGCATCTCGCGTGGCTCCTGTCATGCGCCTGGTGATGCGCTCGGGGTCGGTCACCGCGGACCCGACGACGACGGCATAGGCTCCTGCCGCGAAGGCGGCCTCGACGCCGCCCGGGTCCCAGATCCCGCCCTCGGTGATCACGGGGACTGACAGTTGTGCGGCAAGGACGGCGGTCATGCCGAGATCGGGCGGCGTCACGCTGCGCGTCTCCGCGGTGTATCCCGCCATGGTGGTCGCCACCATGTCGGGGGCTTCCTGCCCCGCGGCCACGGTCAGGCCCTGCTCGACCGTCGCGCAGTCGGCCACGACGGCGACACCTCTGCGGTGACAGGCCGCCACGATGTCGGCGAACGCGTCGGCCGGACGGCCCTGTGGCGAGGCGTCCGCCGCGATGATGTCGGCGCCCGCGTCGATCAGAGAGACCGCGTCTGCCACGGTCGGCGTGATGAACACCTCATGGCCCAGGTCCAGTCGCTTCGTGATGCCGATGATCGGCAATGCGGTCCGGACGCGTAGCAGCTCCACAACCCCGGGGCCGGCGACGCGAAAGCCTCTGGCGCCACCGAGCTCGGCCGCGATCGCGAGCCGGACAAGCGTGTCTGGATCGTCCAATGGCCCGCCTGGCCGGTGAGTTTGAGCCGAGACGACCACGCCCCCTTCGAGGCGAGCGACCGTGGAGGCTCGCGCCTCCTTACGGGACAGATCGGAACCATCTCCATCCATTGACTGCACCTAATTGGTATATACCATTTTTTATGTCCGTGCAAACCAATTGGCGTCCATCCCCTGACCGGGGGTCCGACATTGAGGGCGCCCCAGGGCGCCTCCCACGGTGGCAGGCGCCCTATCTCCCCCGAACGTCCGGTCAGTCTCTCCTGACGGCGAACTGCATCGCGTACCGGTCGGCGCGATAGGTCGTGACGCAGTACTCCACCGCCTTGCCGCGCGTGTCATAGGAGACCCGCGTCGCGCGCAGGGCCGCCGAGAACGACGGCACGCCAAGGAGTTTCGCGTCGTCCGGTGCCAGCACCGTCGCCTCGACGCGCTGCTCCGCCCACGAGGGATACAGCCCGAACTCGCGGCCGACGAGTTCGTACAGCGAACCCGTCAGATCCATGTCCTGCAGGCCCGGGACGCTCTCGGCGGGCAGCGCGCACGACTCGAGGCACATGGGCTCGCCATCCGCCCGGCGCAGCCGGCGGACCAGCAGAATCGGTTCGCCCGGACTGAGTCGCAAGTGGCGCCCGGCCTCCTCGACCGCCGGCGCGATGCCGACCTCGAGGACGACGGAGGTGGGCTTGCGCCCTCGGGCGCGGATGTCCTCGGAGAACGACGTCAATTTGAGAGACTTGGCGATCGCCGGCCCGACGCAGAAAGTACCGCCGCCCTGCACCCGGTAGACGAGACCGTCGGCTTCGAGCTCGTCGATCGCCCGCCGCAACGTGACCCGTGTGACCCCGAAGTCCTGTGCAAGGATGCGCTCCGGTGGCAGCATGTGACCAGCTGGCTGTCCTTCGACGTAGTCCGCCAGCAGCGACTCCTTGATCTGCAGGTACTTCGGCTGCTTCGCCGTCACCGGGCCGGACGGGTTCGATGTCATGCTATGAGCATAAGAGGTATATACCGCTCTTCCAAAAGTCCAGCAGAGGCCTACTCGACAGTCCGAAGCCAGACCGTCGTATCCGGGGGAAGGACGTTTCCGTCGTTCAACGGCCCGCTGGTGACCAGCAGCTCTCCCTCCGGCAACGCGGTCGGCTCCGTGCCGAAATTCGTCATCGACACCCAGCCGTTCGGCCGGCGGAAGGCCACGACGGTCGAGTCGGTCATGAGCCACTCGAGCGTCCCAGCGGTCTGCAGCTTGCGGCGCAGACCGAGTGCCCGGCGGTAGAGGTTCAGGGTCGAGTCCGGCGACTTGTCCTGCACATCGGCCGCGTACTCGGCGAACCAGGCCGGCTGCGGCAGGTGGGCGCCGTTCGGGCCGAACCCGAAGGAGGTTCCGTGTTCGGTCCAGGGGAGCGGTACCCGGCACCCGTCCCGGCCCATCTCAATGCCACCCTTGCGGAAGAAGACCACGTCCTGGCGCGCTTCGTCGGGGATCGTGGCCACCTCCGGCAGGCCGAGCTCCTCCCCTTGGTACAGATAGGTGCTGCCGGGCAGTGCCAGGGCCAGCAGGGTGACCGCCCGCGACCGCCGTGCTCCGAGGTCTCTGTCCTCGACCGGCTTCGTTCCGCGCGAGAGGAGCCAGTCGTTGCCGTCGCCTCCCCCGGCGAGCCCATAACGGGTCGCGTGGCGTACCACGTCGTGATTGGAGAACACCCAGGTGGCCGAACTTCCCGAGGGCTCCGCCAGCGCCAGGTTGTCGCTGATGATCGTACGGAACTGCTCGGGGTCCCAGTCGGCCCGCAACAGGTCGAAGTTGAAGGCCTGCCCCAGGCCCGCGGCGTCCGCGTACCGGATTCGGCGCTCGGCGGGCACCCAGGCCTCGGCGACCGCCATGAGCGGAGGGTCGTACTTGTTGAACAGCGTCCGCCATTCGGCGTAGATGTCATGGACATCGTCGCGGTCCCACAGCCAATGATCACCCACGGCGTACAAGGTCTCGTCCGCCAGATCCTCTTGGCTGGGCAACACCTCGGGGAGCCGCTTGGACAGGGCGTTGGCCACGTCGACGCGGAAGCCGTCGACGCCGCGGTCGCCCCAGAACGCCAGCGTCCGCAGGAAATCCGCGCGGACCTCGGGGTTCGCCCAGTTCCAGTCGGGTTGCTCCTTGGCGAAGATGTGCAGGTACCACTGCCCGTCGGGCACGCGCGTCCAGGCCGGGCCGCCGAAGAGAGACCTCCAGTCGGACGGCGGAAGCTCACCGTCCTCCCCCTGACCGTCCCGGAAGATGAACCGATCCCGCTCGGGCGATCCGGCCTTCGCGGCCAGGGCGGCCTGGAACCACTCGTGACGATCCGAGGAGTGGTTCGGGACGAGGTCGATGATGAGCCGGATGCCGCGCGCGTGCAGCGCCTCGACCAGTTCGTCGAACTGGTCGAGGGTTCCGATCCGGGGATCGACGTCCCGGTAGTCGTCGACGTCATATCCGCCGTCGGCCAGTGCCGAAGGGTAGAACGGGCTCATCCAGACGGCGTCGACACCGAGCTCGGCCAGATGGCCGACCCGCGAGATGATTCCCGCGAGGTCGCCGATGCCGTCGCCGTCGCCGTCCGCGAAGCTGCGCGGATAGATCTGGTAGACCACGGCCTGCCGCCACCAGTCGGGGTCGCCTCCTCGGGCGGCGAGCACGTGCGCCGGTGCGCTGTTGACGTCGGTCACGGGATGATCCTTCTCTGTTGCGGGGCTCGTGGGACGGGTACGCTCACACTCGAGCGAAGTGGACCATGATGAGCCGTTCGGGAAAGAGCGCGGGCATCTGGACACCGTGCTCCGCGAGGACCCGGCCGGGCAGCTTGATGCCGCCGGTCCACCACGGCGGGCAGGTGCCTGCGAGGAACCTGGAGGCCTCCGCGGTGAGAGGCAGCGGGGTGACCTGGTAGTCCGCGTCCGGGTCGAGCCCCGGCACGCGGACCGGCCCGGGTCGGGTCTGCGCCGACGTGGCGACGGCCACGAAGGTGAAGAGCGCTTCGGCGGAGTCCGCGGCCACGACCCCGTGCACCTGGAGCGCCGGGTCAGGGTGGTCGACGTGGATGACGCGTCCCGTGTGGAGCAGCTCCTGGTGCTGCTGGTAGAGCGCTATCCACTCGGCCAGGGCCTGCCGGTCGGCCTGCGAAGCCGATCGCAGGTCCCACTCGATCCCGAAGCTGCCGAAGAGGGCCGTACCGGCGCGGAACGCCAGGTCGTGTACCCGGGCGGTGGCGTGCGAGGCGGGCGCGCCGACGTGCGAGCCGATCATCTCCGGCGGCAGCAGCAGACCGGTCCAGCGCTCGATCTGCTGCCGCTCCAGCGCGTCGATGCAGTCGCTGGCCCAGATCCGCTCCGTCCTGTCGAGGATGCCGAGGTCGGCGCGGGCACCTCCAGAGGAGCAGGACTCGATCTCCAGCCCCGGATGGCGGGACTTGAGGGTGTCGATCAGCCGGTACACCGCTCGGGTCTGCTCATGCACTCCGGCCCGGCCATGCGCGGCCCGCCCGGGTTCGACCAGGTCGCGGTTGTGGTCCCACTTGATGTAATCGATGCCGTACTCGGTGATCAACGCGCTCATCCGCTCCAGGATGTACGCGAAGGCCCCAGGCTCGGCCAGATCGAGGACCTGTTGATGGCGGCCCTCGGGCGGCAGCCGGTAGCCGGCCGAGAGGATCCACTCGGGGTGGGCGCGCGCCAGATCGGAGTCGACGTTGATCATCTCGGGCTCGAACCACAGGCCGAACTGCATCCCGGCGTCGCGAACGTGGTCGACGAACGCGTGCAGCCCGCCTGGCCACACGTTCTCGTCGACGTACCAGTCGCCCAGCCCAGCATGATCGTCGCGGCGGTGACGGAACCAGCCGTCGTCCAGCACGAACCGTTCGACGCCGATCTCGGCGGCCAGCTCGGCGAGCTCGGTGAGCACGGTGACGTCCTGGTCGAAGTAGACCGCTTCCCAGGTGTTGAGCACGACGGGCCGGCGGGCGCCCGGATGGTGCGGGCGCGCCCGGAGGTAGTCGTGGAAGCGCGTCGACAGGTCGTTCAGGCCACGGCCCCAGCTGCCGAAGACCCACGGCGAGGTGTACGACTCCCCTGGAGCGAGCGTGCCTTCGCCCGGGAGGAGCAGCTCACCGCCGGCCAGCATGCCGACGCCGTCGGGATTGCGCTCCGCGAGGGTCCGGTGATTGCCGCTCCAGGCGACGTGAAGTCCCCAGACCTCGCCGTGCTCGAAGGAGAACGCCGGCGAGCCGGCGAGGAGCAGCAGCGTGGCGTCCGCCCCGGTTCGCCCGCGGCGGTTGTTCCGCTGGTGAGTGCCCTGTGTGAAGGTGTGCCGCTGAGGTGACCGCTCTCTCAGATGCCGGCCCGAGAAGTCGAGGATCTCCTGCGCCTGCAGCGGCACGGGTAGCGCGAGCAGGAGGCCGTCCAGGGTGTAGTCGAGCCCGGGGTCGTCGTTGGAGAGCGTGGCGCGCAGCCGTACGAGGCCGGAGACCGCCATCTCGATCTCGAGCCGTATCCCCAGCCTGCCGTGCTCGTCGACGGCCCGGATCGACAACCGGTGGGCGATCGGCCCCGAGCCCTGCTCGCACTCCACCCGCTCTGTCACGAACTGGGCGGAGAAGTCGCGTCCGCCACGGTGACCCGAAAGGCCCGGCGTTCCGAGCCAGCCGGCGCTCTGCTCAGGAACGATCGACAGCGGGACCACTTGGTCAACGGGGCCGAACCCCGTCGGCGGGATCGAGACGGCGCTCAGCGCGAGCAGGTCCGACGCGTCGAGCGCCCCGAGGTCGGCGCCCCAATGCAGCACCCTGGGCAGGCCGCTCCCCCGGGTGTCGACGATCAGCGACACGCCCCCGGCACGCAGATGGACCAGCCCTTCGGCATCCATGAGATCCGCGGTCATCGCATCTGCCGCTTGATCGCGTAGTCGATGATGGAGCGGCAGCGGGCGATCTGCTCGGTCAGCTGATGCTCCACGGCGGACTTGATCTTGCCCTTCCCGGCAAGTTCCTCGATGGTCTCCGCGAGCGCGAGCAGTCGCTTGTCGGTGGACTTGAGCTCCGCGTCGGACGGATGCTCCCGGTCAAGCGCACGCGCCACGGCCTTGATCTCGGCCTCCAGGTCTGTGGCGACGGAGGGCGCCATTCCGTTCCGCGGCAGGTAGCGCTTGCCGATCTCGTCGCGGCTCTCCTCCAGGAGCGCCCGCACCGCGGCCAGGGGGCGCCGGCCCGGCGGGATGGCGGGTGCGCGCCACGGGCCGATCGACAGTGCCCGCACGTGCGCGGGGCCTGCCTGCCCGAACGCGAAGATGATCGTCCCGGTGTCGATGTCCTTGGCCGCTGTGGACTGCCGGATCGTCGCGTGGCTGCCGCTCCGGTTGTACATCGAGCCGATGCCGGTGTAGATGAGCTGCCCGCCGGTCATCTTCTCGCGGTGCTCGACGACCACCGCGTGGAGGGCTTCGAGATTCTCGGTGTACGCCTGCGCGATCACCACGTCGACGATCTCGGACCACTGCCCGATCTTCCGCGCCTCGGTGCCGGACTCCGGGGCCTCGGACACGACCGCCGCCGGATCGTCCGCCTTGATCTTCTGGTAGATGTCCTTGACCAGGCGCGTCTCTTCCTCCGCCACGAACGCCGTCCACTTCGCCCATTGGTCGGGGGTTGCATCCGGGTTCAGGGTGAGCGGATCGACGCCTTCCCGGTCCTGGAACGCGCGGCGGGCGTCGTCGGAGAAGTTGAAGCTGTGCTCCCAGCCACTCTCGTCCGGGTAGCGCATGTAGTCGAGGTCGATGCCGGCCAGGCGGTATTCCCGCACCATCTCCGCGCAGAGATCGAGGAAGTAGGCATGGGCCACGGGGTCGCTGACGTCCAGCCAGTAGAAGCCGTTCGGCGACGCCGCCGGGTGACCGTCCTCGACGTGGTCGCGGCCCACCGCGGCCCACTCCGGATGCCGGGTGAGGATGGGGCCCAGACCATCGCCGAGCTCGTTGCCGACCGCGAGCCCGTCGATCCACGCGTGCAACGCGATCCCCTGGCGGTCCGCCTCCTGCTTCCACGCTTTCAACGGGTCGAACCCCGAGAACTCCGGGCGCTGCGCGGGGAGGTCGTGCGCCACGTTGACCTTGCTCGGGTAGAGCGTGTACCCACCCCACAAGGTCTCCAGGTAGAGCTCGTTGACGCCGGTCTCCTTCATCTTCGCCAGCGTCGCCGCGATCTGCTCGGCGTTCTTCTCCGTCGGCCGGTACCACACCCCGCGCGCGTCGGCCGGGCGGCTCGGAAGGGAGCGATAGTACGCTTCACGGGCCTCGGAGATGGCCGCATCACAGTAGAAGAGGACACTCTGGTCGTCCGTGCCCTTGGCGGCGTCCGCCTTCGCGAGCCATCCGCGGGCTGCCGCCAGGCTCTGGAAGGCGGTGTCGAACGGCGCGTTGACGAATGCGTCGTGCCGTTCCTGCACACCGGCGGCGAGTTCCTCGACCTCGTTCTTCGCGCTGCCGATGTTGATGGTCACGTCCCGGTGGATGGAGACGGTCTTGCCCTCGACCTTCACCTGCGCGCCGACGAGCCCGTTCTGCTGGAGCCAGGTCGCCATGGTGCCGTGGCCGCTCAGGACGAGACCGTCGGCCGGGATGGCCGAGTTCGCACCGCTCAGGGCCGTGACGGCACCGCCGCGGACGATCAGCTCGTAGCCCCACTGGTTCGTCCCCGTCGACTCGCCGTAGCCCGGCGTGTAGACGATGAGCTGGTCCGCGCCCCGGAAGCCGGGGAACGCCGCGCCGTCAGGGTTGGACTCCGCCGTGGGATCCACCGCGGCCGCCTCCTGCGACGAGTCGACCGTGGTGGGCCGGAGGATCGTGACGGTGTCTCCGACGGCGAAGTGCTGGGTGATGAACGCGACCGCGTCCTGGGCGCCTCCTGGCCCGGCGCTGAGCACCATGCCGTTCGCGGGGATGGCGGTGTTGCCGCTCTTCGACGGGTCGATCAGAGCCGAGTTCACGGCTGTCACACGGTACTGGTTGGGCTCCTTGGTCGCTTCGAGCGCGACCTCTGCGCCCCACTGGTTTGTGAACGTGGTGAAGCCGTAATCAGGGGTGTACTGGACGAGCATGCCCTCCCATCTGGCTCCGTCCATCGCGTTGATGGGCCATCGGGTCCCGTCCGCGGCCATCACAGTGGTCTGATCCACGGTGACGGCCGCCAACCCGAGGCCGACGCTCCGGCCCGACGCCGACGCCGCTTCGGCCCATGGCAGTCCTGGCGCGGCCAGTACGCCGGCCGCGCCGACGACGAATCCCTTTAAAACGGCACGTCGATGAACACCCATGATGGCTCCCTGTGGGAATTCTGCCGATCTGTAACAATCCGATCGGAAAGGTTTCTCGGGATGCGTCATCCCTTGACGGCGCCTGCGTCGACGCCGCGGAAGAAATACCGCTGGAGGAGGCCGAAGAAGATGGCCACCGGGAAGAAAGCGATCATCGTTCCGGCTGCGATGACCCGCGGGTTGGCCGAGAACGTTCCGTGCAGATACTCCAGCCCGACGGTGAGCGTGAGCTTCTCCGGAGTGGTCAGCACGAGCAACGGCCAGAGGAAGTCGTCCCAGGCGGCGATGAACGCGAAGACCGAGACGACGGCGATCATTCCCTTCACATTGGGCAGTCCGATGCGCAGGAAGCGGTGCCATGCGTTCGCGCCGTCGACGATCGCCGCCTCGTCGAGCTCCTTCGGGATCGCGAGGAACGCGGTCCGCATGAGCAGGATGTTGAGCATGCCGATCGCCCCGGGCAGGGCGACGCCGAGGAGCGTGTCGGTCAAACCCATGGAACGGATCGTCAGGTACTGCGCCACGAGTGTCGCCTCGGCCGGCATCAGCATGCTCGCGAGGATGGCGCCCAGGATCAGCTTGGCGCCGCGGAAACGCAGCCGGGTGAGCGCGTAACCGGCCATGGTGGCCCCCACGACGTTGCCCATCACGGAGATCACGGCCACGACGAGGGAGTTCCACGCAAACCCCAAGATGGGGACCGTCTTGGCGGCGGTCACGTAGTTGGCCAGCGTCGGGTCCTCGGGGATGAGGGACGGTGTCTGCGTGTAGATGTCCTCACCCGCGCCCTTGAACGAGGTGGACAACTGCCAGACGAACGGCCCGACGGTGATGAGCAGCACGAGCACGAGAAGCAGGTACCGCACGACCTTCTCGCGCGTGGACATGGAGGAGAACCCCCGGTACCCGCGCCGCGCCCTGGCCTCGGCTCCCGATCCGCGGTCCGGGCGCCGCGAGCGGACCTGCGTCGATGTCGATGTCACGGCTTCACCCTGTTGAGACGTGCGAGAACGAGCAGCGGTCCCAGCGTGATGAAGAACAGCAGCAACGACAGGGCCGAGGCGTAGCCGAGATTGCCGCTGAACCCGCGTGCGTACATCTGGATCAGCATGACGACCGAGGAGGCATCCCCGCCGACTCCGCCGGTGCCGTTCGTCAGGATGTACAGCTCGGAGAACACCCGCAGGGCGCCCACCGTGATGAGGACCGCGACGAGGAGCATCGTGTTGCGGACACCCGGCACTGTCACCGCCCAGAACCGGCGCCACGCTCCGGCGCCGTCGACCGCGGCCGCCTCGTGGAGTTCGGGGGGCACACTGCCGAGGGCCGACAGGTAGATGACCATGTAGTAGCCGAGGCCCTTCCAGATCGTCAAAGTGATCGCGCTGAGGATCACCAGCCATCGGTCGGTCAGGAACGGGATCGAGTCGCTGATGAACCCGAGGCTCTTCGCCATCGAGTTGATCGCTCCGTTGTCGTCCAGCAACCAGGTCCAGATGAGACCCACGACGACGGCCGACGCGACGACCGGGGTGTAGAAGACCGTCCTGAAGAACGTGATGCCCGGCAGCTTCTTCTCCACGAGCAGCGCCAGGCCCAGCGGCAGCAGGAGCAGGACCGGCAGGCACACGGCCAGATAGACCACCGCGTTCAGCAGCGCCGAGGCGAGCTGCTCGTCGTCGAGCATCTGGCCGAAGTTCTCCAGGCCGGTGAACTCTCCGCCGGTCAGGAGCTTGGCGTTGGTGAAGGCGAGCACCCACCCGTTCAGCGCGGGCCACACGTTGAACACGAGGAGGAACACGATCGCCGGCAGGCACAGCAGCCACGGGGTGAACCAGGCGTGGGTGCGGACCAGCACGGCACCCGGCCGGTCACCCGCGGGGGGCGAGCCGGCGGAGCCCGGGGGGTGCGGCTTCGAGGACGAGTCCTGACGAAGCGGTGTCTTGAGCTTGCTCATCTGCGCTTTCCCGATCCGTGCACCGGGCCGGCCGGTGTCGTCCGGCCCGGCACCACCTTCTGCCCTACTGCGCGAGCAGTTGGTTGCACTTGGCGACCGCGGAGTCGAGCGCTTCCTTGGACGTGATCTCCCCGGTCATAGCCGCCGCGATCTGCTGGTTGACGTACGTCGACATCGCCCCGGTGAGCTGTACCGGCTCAGGCACCTTCGCCTGTGTCAGGGCCTTGAAAGCGATCACCCTGGCGTCACCCTCGGGAGTCCCGTCACCCTCACCGAACGCGGCGTTCGCTTGCGACGCGGTGGCCGAGGGGAAGATACCGGGGACCAGTTTCGCGAACGCCTCCTGGTTCGCCGCGTTGGTGAGGAACTGCGCCAGGGCCTTGGCGGTGGGAAGGTTCTTCGAGGACTTCGGGATCGACACGCCCTGTACGGCGAGCGGGGGCGTCCCGATGTAGGGCGAGGACGTGATCTTCCCCTTGAGAGAGGGGTTGCTCTCCAGCGCCGTGCCGATGAAGTTGCCACCGGCGGTGGTCCACCCCACTGACCCCTTCGTGAACAACTGCGTGTTACCGAGGAAGTCGTCGTTGAGCACGTCCTTGGGCAGCAGTCCTTCCTTGAATGCCTCTCGGTAGGTGTCGAGCAGCGCGACGGCCTCGTCCGAATTGAAGACGAACTCCGTCCCGGCCTCGTTGATGACGGGAATGCCGGCCGCGGTGAAGGTGCCCACGTACGGCTTGTTGCTCATCAGGAACGACTTGCCGCCGGACTTCTCCTTGAGCGTACGGGCCTGCGTGACCAGCTCGTCGAGGGTTGTGGGCGGGTGCTTCGCATCGAGGTCGCCGGCGGCCATCGTGTCGGTGTTCCAGTAGTTCAGTTCCGTGGTGAGATACCACGGGTAACCGTAGGTACCCTTCTGGCCGTTGAACTGGAAGCCGGCCAGCGAGCCCGGGACATACGTCGCTTTGAGCGAGTCGTCGACCGAGTCGAGGTCCACCAGGAGACCCTCCTTCGCCAGCTGGTAGCTGAAGACGGGAGTGGTGTTGGTCACGTCCGGCAGCTCTCCCGCGCTCGCTTGGGTGAGAAGCTTCTCTTCGTAACCGTCGCCGGGCTGGTCGAGCCAGGTGACGCTGGTCCCCGGGTACTTCTTCTCGAAAGCGGCGATGACGCCCTCGATGTAGTCGGAGAACTGGGACTTGAGGTTCCAGGTCTGCAGCGTCACCTTTCCGGTCACTTCGCCACCGGCTTTCGGCTGGCCACCGTCGCCCGTCTGGCCACCGTCGCCCGTCCCGGAGAGCCCACAGGAGGACAACAGCACCGTGCCCGCGAGGATGGCACCGGCCGCAATGGCCCTTCGTCTGATCATTCTTTCTGCCTCCCGCGTCGGCCATCGTCACCGCAGGCCCTGACTAAGTGGTATGGCCTGGGAAGCTAATAGGTATATACCATTTTGTCAACACTGCCCCTTCTGACCCATCAGCCCCAATCTTGACACATACCGGCTGAGCACCAGGTGAGGCCCGGGCGTCACTGGGCGCGGGAGCGGCCCGGCACGGCTCACCTGCCACTTCCCGTCCTGGTGAGTAACACGCGCAGGCCACTTGCCCCGGCTGATCACCGGGACGTACGTTGCCATCTCGACGCTGAGATCGAGACAGCGGGTGGGTCAGCCGTTCACCCCAGGGCCCACTGGTATAGTCCTTTGACGGTCACAGTCCGGGCGCCGGCCACCCTGGCCTGCGGTGCGCGCCCGCCAGGACCGGGTTGCAGGACCGCCTGTCGCCGGTCTCAGCACTGCGCCCGCCGAGCCGCATGTCGGTACTCGTGAAGGCGGTGCCCAGCACCTGGTGTGACCGGCCACGTCGGGATACGCCCGGCGGTGGAGTCCTCCGGCCGGTGCCACGACTCATCGATCTGGCCGGCCCATCCGTGTCCAGCTCGCCCTGGCGGGCGCGCGACGGATGAATGCCTGGCGATGATGCGGCTAATGGCTGATGAGAGAGTGTTGAAGGCGGGACCCATGTTCCGTAAGTGTCGCTTGGCCGGTGGGCAGGAGGTCATCGGGTAGGTCAAGAAATCTGCGATGAGCCGCCAGACCGCTCCTGAGATGGGATTCCGTCGTTGGGGAGCGCCATCGAGCTCCTGTGATGTGGTCTGGTCAGCCGGTACCGGTGATCTGGCCGTCCGCTCAACCTTGCCGGGCGGAGTTCGCGTACCTGGGCTTCACGGGTTGGACGTGTCCACTTGGGCTTCGGGGGCGAGCTGCCGACGATGCGGTGGCGAGCCGGTGGATTCGTCGCTCTGCTGATAGTCGGTGAGGTCGCGCAGGTGCCGGATGGGTGAGGCCAGCAGGACCGACGGTATGCAGATGGCCGCGACGACAAAGATCATCAGGGTGACCCGGCCGCTGAGCATCCCGGCGATCGCTCCGGCGATCAACCCGCCGATCGGGATCGCGCCCCAGGAGACGAAGCGGACCGTCGCCATCACTCGGGGCAGCAGTTCGGGCGGGCTGGCCATCTGCCGGTACGTGCGGGTCACCACACTGAGCACCACGACGCCGGCGGAGAAAACCACGTTGCCGGCGGCGAAGGCGACGAAGCCCTGCCAACCGGTGCCGAGGGGAACGACAAGCGCCCCGGCGACCGAGACGAATCCGGCGACGATCAGGGCGCGGGCGGTCCCGAGCCTGGCCGTGATTTGGCTCGTCAAGGCCGCGCCGATCAGCGTGCCGACCCCGTCCGCCGCCAGCAGCAGGCCGACGAGGCCGGGCGCGGCGTGCAACTCGCGTACGAGATACAGCGCGTAGAGCGCGTGCTGTGCCCCGCAGACCGTGTTCGCCGCGGTGGCGGCCCACATGCACGGGCCCATCACCGGGTGTTGCACGACGAAACGCCAGCCTTCGCGGATCATCTCGCGTATCGGTGGCCAGCGGTCGGGGGCCTCGGCGCGGCGTTCTGGCAGGGTTCGCAGCAGCAGGGCTGAGACGAGGTAGCTGGCCGCGTCGACGAGGAGGGTGGGCACCGCCCCGAGCACCTGGACGATGAGACCGCCAACGGATGGTCCGCCGAGCTGAGTAGTGGCGTGGGTGCCGGAGGTCAGGCTGTTACGGGACTGCAACTGCTCCTTACTCACGATCGATGGCAGGAAGGTCGAGTTGGCGACGTCGAAGATGACGTTCGCGAAGCTGATCACGAGGGCCACGATCACCAACTGGGCGACCGTCAGACAGTCGAGCCACCAGGCCAGCGGGATGGAGATGATCGCCGCCGCGCGGGCCAGGTCAGCGCCGATTTGAACCATGCGCATGGGTAGTCGCTGCACCATCACCCCGGCGGGTAGGCCGATCACGATCCAGGCGACGTAACTGGCGGCGACGATCAGGCCCATCTCGAACGCGGAGGCGTCGAGCACCGTCAATGCCGTCAGCGGCAGCGCCACTGCGCCCACTGCTGAACCGACCGCACTGCTTGTGCCGGCCGTCCACCACCGCCAGAAGACGCTCGTGCCACGCGCACTGTCGACTGCCATGCCCGCACTCCAAGTAAGTTTCAGAATGGAACGCACTATACTCGGTGTGTGAAGCGCGCTGATCTACCCGACGCCGACTGCGGCATCGCGCAAGCGCTCGGAGTGATCGGCGACTGGTGGACGTTCCTGGTGGTGCGGGACATCGCCGGCGGCACCACCCGCTTCGACGACCTTCAGCGTGGGCTCGGCGTCAGCCGTCGCGCTCTGGCCGAGCGCCTGGCCGGCCTTGTCGCACACGGGGTACTGGAGAAGCGGCCCTATTCCGATCACCCGCCGCGCTACGACTACCTGCTGACCGCGAAGGGTGAGGGTCTGCTGCCGGCGCTCATCGCGCTACAGGATTGGGGCACCAGACATGTGATGGGCGATGGCGCGCTGACCGCGACCAGCGAGGACGGGTCCGCCGAGACCCGTCGGGTGCAGGAGCTGGTTGATCGGAAAATGCCGGATGTCGTTCTGGAACGACACGACGGCGAGCGGGCCGCGCCCAACGCACCCGGTGTCTGGACCGTGCTCTACTTCTTCCCTGGTGCCTTCGCGCCCGGTGCCCAGGGCTACCCGCCTGGTTGGGCCGACATCCCTGGTGCCCAGGGTTGCACTCTGGAGTCCCTCACCTACGCGTCACGGTATGCCGACTTCGAGGCGTCCGGTGCCACGATCCGAGGCGTCAGCACCCAGCGACCCGACCAACTGGCCGCCTTCGTCACGCACGCGAGATTGCCCTACCCTCTTCTGTCCGACCAGGACAGCAAGCTCGCGGCCGGGCTGCTGCTGCCGACCTTCCGAGCGGCCGGCGTCGACCGCTTCAAGCGCCTCACCCTGCTGGTCGACCCCGACGCGATCATCCGGGCGGCGCAGTTTCCGATAAAGGATCCGGCCGGGTCAGTGGAAGAGATGCTCACCCTCGTCCGCGGTCAATAACAGCGATCCGCTCATGCCGCGAATCGTGCCCCTCCATCACGGCGTCCGCGTGGCGTGACCGCCGACCGTCCGGCGGCGCGGCCTTGACGCTTCAGGTTCCCAAACGATCTCCAGGATCGTTCAGATCCGCTCGCCGTGCGGGTCGGTGGCTGTTCAGGCCGGTCCGCCTTGATCCAGAGTCGTAGCGATTGATCAGCGAACGCACTTGTTCCGGCTGGCCGGCGTGACTCCAGAGCCGCCCGCGGGAGCGCCGCGCGAGGTTCGCCCGTACGTGGCGGGCTTGCTGCACCGGATCCCGGAAACCGCCGGTGGTCGTCACCGCGGCCACTTACGACGTGATCGCCTGGAATCCCCTCGCCGAAGCGCTGCTCGGCAACCTCCGCGCCCAGCCCAACCTGGCCCGCCGGCGCTTCCTGTTCTGCGATCAGGTGCTGACCACGGGCCATGAGGAGTTCGGTGAGTTCGCGGTGGCGCGGCTGCGGGCCGCCGCCGATCGGTATGCCCACGACACTGCCCTCGCCGCCCTGCTGGCCGAGCTCAGATTGGGCAGCGTGGAGTTCAACGAGATTTGGGCCACCAACCCGGTACGCGCCCCTGGCCATCGGACGAAGATCATGACACACCCCGAACTCGGCCGGCTTCGCATCAACTGCGACATCCTCACCGTCCCGGACGACGACCAGCAGGTCGTGTTCATGACCTCCGATCCGGACACGCCGACCGCCCGCGCCCTGCGCCACCTGGCCACCCAGGTCGCATATCCGGCATTCGGTGCATCTCTGGTTCCAGGAACTCCCCAATTCGCCCCCATTCCGCGCGAGCTCTTAATCTGTAAGGCCGTAATGCCGGGCGATCCGCGGAAGCCGACGGATGAACTCAGCCTCGTTGCCGAAATCCCACTCCTCGCCATCGGGCTCCGCATGGTAGGTCAGGAAGGGAAACTTGCTGCGGATGCCTCGCGCGCGGACGGCGTCGTGCAGGCTGTCCGTTTCCAGGCCGGTCACATGTCTGTAGGGCTCGAAGGTCACATAGGCGAAGGACTCGAACTCGGGATCATCCTCGCGCGGCCATACCTCACGCCGGATATGGGTGACCCGCTTCAGTCGGAATGTGCCATCCCTGGACCAGGTCGTGCGCCTGTGGGAGAAGTTACGCGACAGCTCGAACAGGCGCTGCACTTCTGGCAACTCGAGGATCCGATCAGGACAGTCGGAGACCTTCTCGGAGGCATCGCGACCAAGGCTGATCAACCAGTTCACGAAGTACTCGAAGCCGTCGGACGACCCGAACCCGGTGATGGTCCAGAACACCGCGTACAGGTCCCAGGAGCAGGCGCGATTGGCGCAGATCGTGAAGCAGACCTCGTAATCCACGATCTCCTCGACGGACAGGCCGGAGAGGTGATTCTTGAGCCACGTAACTCGCGCCGGCCGGGTATTGGTTTCCCGTGCCGAGCGCTCGACCAGTTCCCAGAAGCCGTCGATGTCCATGGCCCGTGATCATGGCACTCATCGGACCCCCTTGCCTAGATCACGGAACAGCGACGGAACGCCACTCTCCTAACCGGCTCCAACAACGCGCGAAACTCGGCATCGTACACACTCACTCACCAGATTCCCGCACGTCAACCGCCTACTTGAGGAGCTTCCTGACCATGACCATGCGCTGGATCTGGTTGGTGCCCACGTAGGTTCTCGGCGGGCGTGGCCCTGTCGGGCCGGTCCCGTTTCTGAAGGCGGGCGACGTCAGGGAGCTCAACATCACCGGGCTCGGCCGGCAGTGCCTGGAACTCGAGCAGGACTGACCGCTCTGCCGGGACCAAGGCATTTGAGGCGTGTCTCCGGCGGGGTACGCAGCGAATCTTCGGCGGCCGGTAGCCGACGCGATCCGCGCCTATCGCGCCACCCACCATCAGGTCGTTGCCCAGGTGGTCGAGGAGAATGCCATCGTCGCCCAGGTGACCTGGAAGGACGAAGCCGGCGTACAGCGCACCGGCCAGGTGCGCACGCCGGTGGACCGCGTCTCC
>NZ_JBFAMX010000061.1:0-32785 GCF_040659615.1 Nonomuraea sp. NPDC049784 | reverse complement strand
CCGTAGCCGCCCCACACCCCGCCGCAGCCAAACGAACCGGCCGACCCTAGCGCCACGCCGCCGCCGGATTGCTTCACGAAAAGCCGCATACTGGCGCCATGGCGACCATGACAGCAAGACTCGACCGACTGCGAGCCATCGAAGACGGCCGACCCGTACACCTGCACAAGTTCTACCGACGCAACAAGCGGTTCCTCATCTTCGGCGCTGAAGGACACCAGTACCGCAACACTCCGCTCAACCCGACCTCGGTCCTGGCCCTAGAAAGCGATCTCGGTGTCCAATTACCACCCGCATACCGGGAGTTCCTGCTCCAGATCGGCCCCGGCGCGGGCCCCTACTACGGCATCTGGGAACCGCAGGAGATCGTAGGAGAGACCGAGGGCGATCCTGCCAAACCCTTCCCGCTCACCCGTCGCGACGCCGAGCAGATCTACAACGCCTGGTACGCATGGGTCCAGGAACCAGAGCCCGACTCCGGTGGCGGCCCCAACATCCAAGCCCCCGACCCCACACCTGGCTGCATCTTCATCGGCACCCAGGGCTGCTCCAGTGTCACCGCGTTGGTGACCACAGGAGAGCTGACGGGCACGGTGTGGGATGTCTGGCTCGACGAAAGCGCCTGGCGCCCGGCCACGACCGCCCCCGCCAGCTTGGAGAGCGAGCTCTATAACCTGGCCACACCGACGTATCTCGGTCCTACGCCCACCTTCGACGCTTGGTACGAGGCATGGCTCATACGCGCCGATGCCGAGCTGTCGCCTCCAGGAGGAACCTCCTGAGCGGTGCCGCATCATCACGCACGCAAGCCCCGTTACGCGCGACAGCCGCCAGGTCACGATGCAAGCCCCTTGCCTCCGGTGGGGCCTCGGGCTCCGGGATGATCAGAAAGGGGTGGTGCGCGCCGAGCGCTCCCGTTGGTTGCTGACGCCGAGGCATGCCACCACACGTGATGCGCCGGGAGATAGGAAGAGCTGAAAGTGGTAGGCGGACTCGGTGCTCTTGACGATGCCAAGGAGGAAGTGCTGAAGTCGTGGCTTACCAAGCTCCCCGCAGGTACAGGGGTGCAGATCCAGAACGTACAGCCAAGGGATCATGGCTCCTCACAAGCGAGGGGTCACTGGTTCGAACCCAGTACCGCCCACCAGAGAAAACGCCCCGTCTCCGATCTTGGAAACGGGGCGTGAGTGACAAACTGGGTGAGATGCATCTTGCAAGCGCCATCGGCATGCCCAGCGGTAAAGCCCTGATCCGACCTCCAGCTTTGTGACGCCTGCCTGACAGGTCTCAGGACCTGCGCGACAGATCCGGCTCTAGAGGTGAGCGACACTCCAGCTAGATGATCTTCGGTGTGTCTTGTGGATGACAGTACCGCGGGCTGGTGCGCCGACGGTGTGGGGTGGGCGGCCATCAGCGGGCAGGCGGGTAGGGTCCTGCTCAGAACGGCACGGTCCGGAGGGCGCCGCCGTGTGGGAGCTGTATGGCGAGGTGGGCGTGGCTCCCGCGATGTCCGCGACCGCGACGCCAGGGAGCGCACGCCGCAGACGGCCGTCCCGGTGGATACCTCCCACGCCGGCGCGGAGCTGGTCAACGCGGCGCGCTCCTAAGACGGCCATCCCCGTGACCATGTCCCGACCACCTCAGCAGCGCCTCGTCGGCCTCGGGCAGCCAGGAATGCGACGGCCGGCGCAGCCGGCGCCCCACCCTCCAGAACTCCGTCACGGCCTGGAGCAGCGCGTCCAGACCCGGATGCCGCAGGCCCTCGGGGAAGACGAGGTTCTCCAGAGTGAGCGGCACGGGATCGACCAGGGGCCGCACCACGGCGCCGGGGATCCC
Source organism: Nonomuraea sp. NPDC049784 (assembly GCF_040659615.1). NCBI lineage: Bacteria > Bacillati > Actinomycetota > Actinomycetes > Streptosporangiales > Streptosporangiaceae > Nonomuraea > Nonomuraea sp. NPDC049784. The sequence goes on along the minus strand of NZ_JBFAMX010000061.1, from coordinate 30,949 downwards.
GCCGATCTTCGCCGTGGCCAGCACCGGCTCTCGGTGCCGTCGCAGGTAGAGGCCCATCTCATGGGATCCGACCGGCGGCACGTGTGGCGTGGCCAGGGTGAGCCCGAACTCCTCTGCCAGGCGCTCGCCCAAGTCGGTCCACTCGGTGGTGGCGGGGTTGCCCGCCATGGCGTCCAGCGGGAAGTCGGCCAGCACACCGAGCGGCACCTCCTCCAGCGCGGCCAGCGGATGATCCTCGGGCACCAGCAGGGCGAGCGGATCCAGCCGCACGGGCACCTGGGCCAGTCCCTTGCGCACGTAAGCGGGCAGCCCGGCGAACCGGCCGAACGACACGTCGAGACGCCCCTCCCGCATGGCGGCGACTCCGGAGGCCAGCCCGCCGTGGAAGCGGGCGAGTATCTCCACTCCCGGTGCCAGCTCCCTGGCCCTGACCAGCGGCCACGGCGGCTCGTGCCCCTGCATGTTGACGTCCACGAGCAGCGGCACCCGAGCGCCGGAGATCTCCGCGACGAGCTCGTCGTGCAGCGCGAGCAGCCGCCTGGCCCCGGGCAGCAGCCGCGCTCCCGCCGGGGTCAGCTCCACCCGCCGAGTGGACCGGGTGAACAGCGCTGCCCCGAGCTGCTCCTCCAGCCGCCGCACATCGCGGCTGAGCGCCTGCTGTGCCACGTACAGGCGGGCGGCGGCGCGGCCGAAGTGCAGCTCCTCGGCGACGGTCACGAACACCCTGAGCAGCCGGGGATGCAGGTCCACACGGCAACATTAACAACAGATCCGCGTTAATCCCGGCTTTTCCGGTGTTGGACCCCGCGTCCCAATCTCCATCAGGCTGGACCCGTGATTCCCATGAAAGAGCTGCTCAGCGGCATGCCGCTGTCGCCCGCCCAGATCGGCGTCCTCCTGAGCCTGGTCCACCCGCCGGGGCATACGGCACAGAACGTCACGAGCGGATCGCCCACGAAGTCGGCGAAGAAGAAGCCGAAGAACAGGAGGTTCAGCACCAGCACGACGTAGTGCCAGGGCCGCGGGCCGCGGCAGCCTGCTGTTCAGGTACATGAACATGAACGGGTAGATCAGGGCGCCTAGGTTCGGCATGTTGGCCGGCCACTCCACCGGGCCGACGGGCAGCGCCAGATAGACGCCTTTGAGCGCCGCAGCCATGCCGACCTTCGCCGATCAGGGTTACCAGGCTGCCGGCGCTACAATCCGCAGGCCGTTCAAGCGTCACCGGCGAAGACCACTAGTCAGGATGGAAATAGCCTCACCGCCTATCAGGTCTGGGCGGCCAGTACATCGGGCACCGGGAGCCCTAGATGGCCGAGCAGCGCGGCGAGCCGGCGGTCGAGCTCGACACCTCCCTGGGTGATGCCCGGATCCCCGAAGCTCGCGAACCGGGTGCGCGGCTGGTCGACGGCAAACCACGTTTCGCCCTCGGCGTCTTCATAGATGGCCGTGCGCAGCGGGGCGTACAGCATTATGGCCGGATCGTGGCGGTACATCGTCTGGGCGACGGCGTGGTTGCCCATGAGGTACTCGACGCAGCGCAACCGGTGGCCGGCCAGCTGCATCAAGCGGGAGAAATCGTAGCTCCAGTAGATGATGAACCCGTGAGGAGCGTTCTCCTTCGTCGCCTCCAGAACGGTGTCCCAAGTGGCGCCGTCCGCGACGAGCCTTTCGAAACGCTCAGCGTCGTACTCCGGAACGGATTGCTCGTACTGGGCGCGGAAGTCGTCCAGCGGCTTGCCGACGGCGATGGCCAGGCGGTTCACCTCATGAGGGACGCTCTGAATGCGGTCCCGTGGTGACTGCCCCATGGTTCCTCCCGACACCGGCGACCTTTCTGCGGCAGCCGTAGATCCTGCTGTCCCGAATACCTGGCGTCCATTGCTGCCTCCCGGCGGAAAACACCCGCTTTGACGAACCGTTCCATAGGCTTGCCTCCTGGTTTCGCCAGCAAGCCTGCCGTAGCGGGAAGTCGGTTCATCCAGGACCTAGATGCGGCGTGACGGCGATCTAACCAGCTGGATAGGCCGCGATGTCATGTTGTGTCGCGGTTGATATCAAGCGCTGCTGGGCTGTCCGAGGCGCCAGGAACAATCCGGATCATGGAATTGGGCCGGCCGCGCAAGGACGCCGCCTGGCCATGGCTGCTGTTCCTCTTATGGATCCTGGGCACACCTCTCCTGGGCGTGCTGTGGTTCAGCTATGGCTTTGCCCTGATGGGAGGGGTGCCGAGGAACAGGCAGCTCTGCGGAAACGCCATGCTGATCGTCGGTCTCGGCGCGCCCGTGGTGGGGCTGCTCCTCGCCCTCGTCTCCAGGCGGCGCAGCGCCACCATCGTGTTCGGCCTGGCCCTGCTTACGGTGGCTGCCCTCTGGGCGTGGCTGGTCCTGCGCAAGTAGGCCCGGAACTCCCAGAGCTACGGCGACCGCAAAGTAGGCGTTGATCCCGCGTTCTACCTGGTGGTTTCTGGCCCGTGGATGGGGGAGCGACCGACGCGAGAGGCGTTCACGCCCTCTGGTGTTCCGACTAGCCCCCCATCACCGGAACAGCTATACGGAACACCTTGATCTGGGCGTCCGTCCCGACTGCTCGGTGTTCCGGCGAGGATCCCCTTACGGAACAGGCTCGGCGGAGCACTCACAAGGTGGCACCTACTTCCGGTGAACTGCTGAGGCAAGTCGGCATCAGGCGAGTTGCTCGTCGCCTCGGATGCGGGCGTGGAGGTGCATGTCGTGCCGGCCGTCAGAGTGGACGGCGTCGCTGCGCTTGGTGCCCTCCAGGAGGAAACCGCATTTGACGGCGACCCGGCAGGAGGCATTGTTGCGGGTCGAGTGATCCAAATGCAGACGGTAGAAACCAGCCTCGCCCAGTGCCCAGCCGCTCAAGGCCGTCAGCGCGCGGGAGGCCACACCCGCTCCACGGGCGGCCGGGAGCACCCAGTACGCGCACCCCGCGACACCGTCATCGAGATTCACTCCGCCCATGGCGATGCGCCCCAGCACCTCACCGCCGTCACGGGTCACCGCCCAACTCGCGCCCGTCTCCTGCACCCAGGCCTGGCGATACTGATCGAACCACTCACGGACCTGATCTTCAGACGCGGGTTGACGAGTGTGCCAATGCCGGATCTCGGGGTCCTGGTAAGCGGCGAGGAAGACTGCTGCGTCAGAAGGCTCCCAGGGCCGCAAGAGCAGGCCACCTGGGGCGGAAAGCATCGGTTGCGGGCCAGCGGCAAGGGTTCCGGCGGGGATGGCAGGCGGTGTCGAAAGAGTCGATCTCACGCCGTATCCTCTCCCGGCGGCGATGACTGTGTCACCGGTTTTGATCCACTTGCAACCACTACTCAATGAGCCCGAAGGGCAGCTCACCGTACATTGGGCCCGCTGCCTTTGCAGGTGGACGAGGCGGACGGGAAGATCGGGCAAGATGGGTTCTGTGCAATTCAGCGCTTGTAGTCGCTGCTGGTGTAGCCGTGGAAAAGCGAGTAGGGGCTGTATCTCGTTCGAGGCTCCTGGGCCACGCGGAGCAGGCTCGCGATGATATATCCGGCGAAGCCATCGCCTCGGATCTCGAAGGTGTGACTCGTCTCTGAGTAGAGCCCTGGCAAGTTGGCCAAGCTGATGACAAGACCACCGTCCATGACGGTAGGGAGCTTGATCATATCCACTGGCTTGAAGAGGAGTTCGGTGTGCAATTCGTCCAGCTCGAACTCGGTACGGATCACGAGCTCACTGTGGGTCGGTACGTAGCTCCACAATCTGAAGCGCCGATTCGGGAGGACAAGCGGAAGTGTGAGCCCGCCTGGATATGTAACCTGATCCACCCGCCCGAGCTCACCACATCCAGCCCTTCGACGGCAACGTTGACGGCAACGGCCCCGAACGAGGCCAGATGAACTCAGGCTGCAACACCACCGCTTTCCGTGGCGAGAGCCGTACAACGGAGCGGTTGATCGTGCTGACAAGAAAGCGGTCACCTCCTCAGCGGTGCTCTGCATGCCCGTGGACCCTGACGTGCCACACACGTGCCTGAGCGCGTGCCGCTACGTGCCATCCAGCGTGATCAAATGGCAGGTCATAGGCGTGATCGCCGTGGCATAAGCGTGCCATTGGCTGGTGCTGGGGACGGTCAACCGTGGCCTGCCGTGCGCGACGCGCCGCAGGTCGAGGGCCCGTCGGAGGCGATCGTGGCTCCTCGCAAGCGAGGAGCCACTGGTTCGAACCCAGTACCGCCCACCCGCGAAAAGACCCCGTTTCCGATCGTGGAAACGGGGTCTGAGTGACTAACTCCCGAAGCGGGTCCGAACCGGAGGTTCGGGGCCGCAGGTCACCGAGGCCGGTAGCCCTTCTTTTTACGGCTGGCCGGCACGGCCCGGCGACGGGAGCCATTCTGTGCGGGTTTTTGTGCCTGCCGCTGTGCCGGTTTCTCCGCAGGGGAGGCGGGGGTACGGCCCCGCGAGCTGTTCACTGTCCGGCCGCGGACGATGCCGATGAAATCTTCCACCAGGTCAGTGGTCGCGTCCGTGGGCCAGGCCAGCGCGACCTGAGACTGCGGCGCGTCCGACACTGGCCGGTAAGTGAGATCCCTGCGGTGGTAGAGGCGTGCCAGCGACTGCGGAACCACGAGAAGCCCAGTGCCGGCCGCTACCAGCTCGACCGCGTCCGCCGTTGTGGCCGGGCGGGTGAACGCGGGCAGCCCGGGCCGGACCGTCCACTCGATGGTGTCGTCCAGAGGATGGAACACGTTGTCGTCGGTCAGGTCGGCGGTGGAGACCTCGTCGGCGGCGGCCACCGCGTGGTCCTTGGGCACCACGACCACCGTGGTCTCCACGTAGAGAGGAATCACGCTGAGCCCGTCCCGGTCGACCGGCAGCCGGACGAATCCGGCGTCGGCGCCGCCATCCCGCAGGAGTCCCACCACCTCGGCGGCGGGAACCGCGACCAGGGCAACCGGTACGCCGGGCATCCTCTCGGTCCAGACGTTGACCCATTTCGCGGGTGTCACCCCGGGCACGTACGCCAGCCGAAACACCCTGCCGGTCTCTCCATCAGTCACTTCCTCAGAGTACCGATGTCAGGGGAACCCGTTCCGACTGACTACTCTTGGCACCATGACCTCGCCCAAACAGAAGACCATCCAGACGATGAAGCCCGAGACCGCGGCCAAGAAGCTGGGTGTCCTCCTCTCGGCCACTCCCGCCGAGTTCCAGGCGGGTGTCGTCTCCAGGGACGAGCTGAACGAGTTGCAGTCGACGCCACCCGCCTGGCTCGCTGACCTGCGCCGCAACGGCCCGCACCCCAAGCAGGTCGTCGCCGCGAAGCTCGGGGTCTCCATTTCCGGCCTGACCAGAGGCGGGATCACCGGACCGCTCACCACCGCTGAGATCGATGCGCTGAAAGCTGAGAACCCAGCATGGCTGGAGCGCGAGCGGTCCATCCAGGCCGAGACCCGCAAAGAAGCACTGCGCCTCAAGCAACGCTAGACAGCTGAGATCCTGCACGTCTCCGACCCCAGACGAGCCCGTCGAATGAGCCGAGTGTGGGCGCTCTGCCGGAACCGGGGTGGGCGCTCTGCCGCGTAAGCGGTTTCCTCGTTGGGGAAGTCTCCGCGTGTGCTCAAGGGGAATCCGGTGTCGAGCAGCCGTCCCGGCGATCCTTTGCTGGAGTGCTCAACCCGCCGTCTCCAAGCCGCCGCCACCGCCTCGCTGAGTGCGCTGTGGGAGTCGGTGCGGTACGCGAGGCGAGCTTCCAACTCACCACTCATGCTCCGTTGCCACCTACGACGGCAGCGGTCACATGCCGCTTGTCCGGCCTACCTACAAATCCTCCATGGACATCCCGGACGGGTACCTCGAGCCGGGAAGACCTCGCATGAGGCGTGCGTCCGCGAGGTACGCGAAGAACTCAGTATCCAGCCGGCCATCGGTCGCCTCCTCGTGCTCCGATCGAGCGCCTTGCCCGCCGCCTCAAAGCCGCCGCCACCGCCCGCGAGCTGGGAGAGACCGTCTATCTGGAGCACGGCCGGGCCGTCCCCGCTTGAGTGACCATCGCCTGGGCTGAGGGGACAACCAGGGATCTCGGTGGAACGTTTGCCCAGGTGAGAGCTCACATCACCTAAACGGGTGGGCACGCTCAAGGTGCGCGGCGGTAGGTCATCGCCGAGAGCAAGAACCATGAACCTGCCACGGTGCATCCGATCGCCAGAAAGATCAGCGCCAGGGACAATGCGTGTGACGAACCCATCACCATATTGGACAGCGTCAGGAAAACGGAGAAGAGACCCATGAATAGTTGTCCCAAGCCGTGACGGCGAGGCTCATATTGCGTACGCTTGCCGCTTAACGGGCGGGGAAGTCGTTTGGTGGCCAGCGTGTATATCCCGGATGCGGCAAGGACGCACCCGAGCCCTAATACGACACCCCATGCCACTGTGAAGTGCACTTGAGTCAGCTCCTCGGTTACGGAGGGTAAGCCCGTCTTTCGGGTCATCTTGCCGAATCATCCTGATGAAGATCAAGCCGGGGCGCCCTGCTGTACACGACAGCTTGCGCCGTGTGCTCGCGCTGCGCCGGGTCGTCCGTGTCGAGACCTTCACCGAGGCAAAGCACCTGCCATAGCATCGCCACGTGCTGCAACTCTTTGGGCTCACAGGCCGGAACATCTTCCTGGCAGTCGGCATCGCCAGCCTCGTCATTGGGGGGTTCCTCACCCTCAACGGAGAACAAGGCAAAGGCGCCCCCCTCCTCCAGATAGCAATGATCGCGATGCTTGGAGCGATCGCCTGCGCCATCACCGAGCACCGCGACAAAAGGAACTGATGCCTCCGACGGGCTCTCAGCTCCGGATGATCGCCCGTGCGTGGGCCGGAGTCCGTAGCTTGCTGAGGTGGAAACCTGATCGACCCGTCTGCCACGACCTAGGCAAGCCAGCAGGAGTTACGACGAGTTATCGGTTAGTGCATCTGTCCCCACCTCCAGGAACCTTCTGGGCGGGGCGGTTTCCGGAAGATCGTCGCGCCTGGCTACTTTTAGCCCAGTCGGACTTTCCCGGCCGACCGGCGAGTGCGCGAAAATCCTCGCTAAATCCTTAATATACCCCCGGCATATGCTCATAGGGCATCCTGGAAGATAATAAAACGACTCCTGCCGGGCGATCTCGAATTCCGAACCTGAGTGCCGTTGGGCCTCTCCGCACTGCGGACCGACGTCACGCAGGACTTCGCCGTGGTGATCGGCCCACAAAACCAAGGGAGTATTGAGGGTGCGTATTGTCGGGTTAGGCGGATCCTTACAGGTGCCGTCCACGAGCCTTTCTGCATTGCAGATGGCATTGCAAGGCGCGTTGGCCGACGACGTCGATATCGAGCTCCTCGATTTACGGACGCTCGATCTGCCGCTGTACGGATCCACGGGCACCGACGCCGCCGGCCTTCACCCGGGCGTTTCCCGGCTCGTACGGGCAGCCGCTTCGGCCGACGCCATGATATGGAGCGCACCGATGTATCACGGCACGGTCAGCGGCTCCTTCAAGAACTCTCTGGATTGGCTCGAGGAACTCGCCGGCCTCGATCCGCCCTTCCTCACTGACAAACCCGTCGGTCTCATCGCGACAGCGGCGGGCGCCCAAGCACTTCAGGCGATCAACAGCATGGAGTTCGCAGTACGTGCTCTGCGCGGCTGGGTCGTCCCGTTCGTCGTCCCCGTCAACGGCGCGCACGATGTCTTCCGGAGCGATGAAAGGGCGACGGATCGCGCGGTCGTGAAACGGCTCGTCAGCCTGGGCGGCATGGTCCTCGACGCGGCCCGTCGCTTCGCGACAGAAGCGGCGTCTCCTTGTGATCCGGTGATTCGCGCGGGAATTGGGGACGGCACCGGGAAATGGCTGCCGACGACCTACAACCACCATACAGGCGTGGCCGGATGAGTTCCTGACAGATTGTTCTCGAATAGGGAGCCGTCGCCCGATCATTCGAGCTGCCGATGTGCTGGGCGGGCGCACGTTCCCGCATGAACGCGAGGCGAATTCCGAGGAGGCAGACCCATGAGCGCAGCTCGTCGGGACGACACACGGGAATGGTTCATCGAGCGCGCTCACGAGCCTTCCGCCGACGATCACGAAGGAATCCGCCGGATCGGCATCATGGGAGGCGGCACCGCCGGCTATCTCACGGCGCTCGCGCTGAAAGCCAGACGTCCTTGGCTGGACGTGACGCTGGTGGAGTCATCCGGCATTCCGATCATCGGGGTCGGCGAGGCGACCGTGCCGTCTCTCGTCGTTTTCCTGCACCACTATCTTGGAATTGACCCGGACGAGCTGTACGACAAAGTACGTCCGACCTGGAAGTTGGGCATCAAGTTCGAATGGGGGCCAGATCCGGAAGGATTTCTAGCGCCATTCGACTGGGACTCGGACTCCATCGGTGTGGTCGGCTCCCTGAGATCTCGAGGCAACATCAACGACTTCACCCTGCAAGCTCTGCTCATGCGTGCCGACCGGACTCCCATCTTCGCGAACGGCGGACGACCGGAGTCCCTCATGAAGCATCTTCGGTACGCCTATCACCTGGACAACGCCAGGTTCGTCACCTTCCTGTCCGACCTGGCGCGACGGCGCGGAGTGCGACACACCGACGCGCGTATCGCAAAGGTGGTCAGGAGAAGTGGCGACTGGATCGACTCCATCGTCACCGAGGACGGCCGCGAGCTTCGCTTCGACTTCTATGTGGACTGCACCGGGTTCCGGTCCCTGCTGCTGGGCAAAACCCTGGAGACTCCCTTCCTGAGCTACGCGGACAGCCTGTTCACCGACTCCGCCGTCACCGGAAACCTGCCGCATCACGGTCACCTCAAGCCTTACACGACCGCGACGACGATGTCCGCGGGATGGTGCTGGAGCATCCCGACGCCGGAGAGCGACCACCTGGGCTACGTGTATTCCTCGTCGGCGCTGTCCGACGAGGAGGCCGCCGCCGAGCTGGCAACGCGATTCCCCGGTATCAGCGAACCGCGCATTGTCCGCTTCAGGTCAGGCAGGCACGAGCAGGCGTGGCGCGGCAATGTGATGGGGATCGGCAACTCGTATGCATTCGTGGAGCCACTCGAATCCAGCGGAATCTATATGATCACGCTGGGCATCCTGGGACTGCTCGGCGGGCTTCCCGGCAGCTGGCGCGAACCCGCGGCACGGGAAGTGGTGAATGCCGGGCTTGCGCGCAAGTGGGATGCGCTGCGCTGGTTCCTCGCGATCCACTATCGGTTCAACACGAGATTGGACACCCCCTTCTGGAAGAGGGCGAACCACGAAACCGATGTCTCGGGGATCCAGCATCTCCTGGACCTGTACGCCGCGGGCGCGCCATTGAGCCAGCGCGATGCGGTGGTCCGGGACTTCGCCGAACAAGCCATGCCCACGTTCTACGGCATAGCCGGTGTCGACACGATTCTGCTCGGCCAGCACGTGCGGACATCGCTCCTCCCCCAGTCCATCTCCATGGAGGAGTGGCACGAGCGTAAGGCCGCCGCCGAGCTCCTCGTCAAGCGCGCCCTGCCCCATGCGGAGGCGCTCGACGTCATACGTGCCACGCCCGAGATTCATCAGGCCATCCTGGAAGACGAGGACAGCTGGGCTGGGAGAGGACGTTCCTTCGGCCACGGCTTCGTGTGAGAACGCCAGGGGCACCGGCTGCGTCACTCCGCGATCGCGGAGTGACGCAGCCTGCTCTATGCCTCCGTGGCAAGGACATCCCTGATGCTGCTGAGCAGCTGACGACCTGCCTCCCTTCGGGTGCCCGTGAGGCCGCCGAGGGCCACCGCGACGCCGGCAAGCGTGTCGTCGTGAATCACCCTGGCCATCGCCTCCTGACTCTGGATCACGACCTGCAGGGCCACGGTCGCCTGACTGGCGAACAGGCCGAGCAGCTCCAGATCTCCCAGAGCACGTGTGGGATCCGGGCGGCGGTCCATCACCTCGAGTACGCCGATGCTCGTGCCTTCGTCCATGAGCGGTGCCGCCATGACGGAGGTCGGCGTGTAACCGGTGGACTCCGCGAACTTCCGGGCGTGGAGTGGATTCGACGTCACGTTGTCCACGATCAACGGCACGCCCGACTGGAGCACCCAGCCCGCGATGCCTTCGTCCACCGGGAACCGCTGCCCGACGAGGGTGTCCTCGCCGGCCCCGGATACCGCCTCGAAGACCAGCTCGCCCGAACCGCTGTCGAAGATGAATATGGAGCTCGCCTCGGCGTTGAAGATCGCGCGAGCCACTTCTACGATCGACTGAAGCAAACGCTGGTTCCTCTTGTCCAGGACCGGCAATGCACCGCTGATATTCATGTTTGCTCCCTGACGTTGGCCGCGGACAGGTGGAGGACGGTCTTGACCTGAAAAGGCGTCAGGTCCGGATGTTCGCTGCGGATCAACGCGCAGATCCCGGCTATCCGTGGAGTCGCGAAGCTGTTCCCGCTGCACAGCGTCCGCGCCCCGCCCTTCCAGGCGACGGGTACGTTGACCCCGCCCGCATAGAATTCCACCGGCGGATTGGGATTGTAGTAGTACCGCCATGGATCGGATTCCGCGTGGCTGCCCACCGAAATAACCGAAGAAAATCGCCACGGAAAACTTTCGACCTTCATGTTGTGCGCGGAGGCCACGATCAACGTGCGGTTGAAGTACGCGTCGTCGGTGAGCTCCCGCAGCGCCATACCGAAGTGGCGCTTGCTCGTGGAGAGGCTGAGGTTGACGACATCGAAGTCGTTGTCGATGACCCACCGCAAGGCGGTGATCAGGTTGTCGCCGCTACCGGAATATCCGCCCAGCACTCGCACGCTGGTCAGTTCGCACTGAGGCGCGAACTGACGGATCACGCTGGCGCAGGCCGTACCGTGGCCGCTGGTATCACCTCTGTCGTCGGCCACGACCCGTGAGCTTCCTGACGGTCCTGGTTCCACGCTGTAAGCGCCCGACAACGGACCCACGAGCTCGTGTCCCGCCTCTACCCCGCTGTCCACGACGCAGACCCGTACACCGGCCCCCGTCGCGCCCGACAGTGCCCAGTCCCTGATCGGGAACGCCGGCCAGCCCGTGCTCAGCCTGACCTGCTCGGGCGGACCCTGCATGAACCAGCTCAGTCGCGGCGGCGAGCCGGCCGTGTCAGTGGTCATTCGCACCCCATATCCGCGAGGAGGGATTCGGTCAGCGCAAGGTCGACCAGGTCCTCTTTCGCCGCGAAAGAATCCCGCGCCTGCCGTAAGAAGGAGAGTCCGTCATGCTCGTGTCCGGCACGCAGGAAGGCGTGTGCCGCGTCCAGCAGGACCATGCCGTGGCATTGCGGCGATTGCATCCCGCCGGACAGCGCCAGAGCCTTTTCCAGCTCATCGGACATGTCGGCACCGGACTCCGCACGGATACGAGCCCGCAACGACGCGCGGAGCGCGGTCTCCATAGGAAGCAGGTCTTCGGTGAGGTTGCCGCACGAGTCGAGCCAGTCGAGGGCCTCCCTCGCTCTGCCCTGCCGGTATACGGCACGTGCGAGGTCGACGGTCGCCGTGTCCTGCATGAGGCCGTCTCCGATGTCTTCGAAGGCGGCTCGGGATGTGCGGAACGCGCGCTCCGCGGCTACGAGATCGCCGGCGAGCAGCTCCACTTTGCCGAGGAAGATGGGAATGGTCGCCCGAGCCGTGACGTGTCCCATTGCTTGGACAGTCCGCTCGGCGTCGTTGAGAGTTCTCCGCGCGTCATCGGGTCTGCCCCGCATAGCGCACAGCAGCGCACGAGGACACTCGATGGCGATCCGGGTGGCCTTCGACATGCCGGCGTACTGCTCGACCAGCTCGTCACACCTGCGCAGGGCGGCCCCGGCGGGTTCAGGACCCTGCCACAGGCAGGAGGCGAGGCCACCGAGGGTCGTCGCCACTTCCAGCCGGGTCGTGGCGTCATGGGCGTAGGTCAGGGCCTGCTCGAAGCGCCGCCTGGCCTCGGCGAAGTGGTGGTGCGCCTGGCTGGCCTGGCCAAGACGCAACCAGCACCGGGTGAGTCCCGCGTGATCATCGGCTTGCCGGAAGATCGGCAACGCCTCCTCGGCGACCGCCACCATATGGTCCATTCCCAGCTCGGCCACATGGAGGACGGCCCGTTGGAGCCGCCCGTGCGCAGCGAGTTCGGGCCTGCCGGCGCCGGCAGATCTCTCGAGCTCATCCAGCAACCGGTCGGCGGCTCCGGTCTCGCCCGAGGCGGCGAGCACGTCCACGAGGGTCACCATGGTGTCCACCCGGTCCGGCGCGACCGCCAACGCCCGCTCGAAGAACGATCTGGCCCGGCACACGTCACCGAGTGACAGGGCTGTGCGTCCCGCTCTGTCAAGATGCGCACCGGCCTCCTGGGCCAGGCCCGCTGTGTTCGGCATCCTCAGCTCGGCGCAGTAGCCGAGGGCACTCTCCAAGTGCCCGCCGACGTCGGCATCCGCTTGCGAACGGTCCCTCATCCAATGGGCGATCCGTATGTGCCGCTCCGCGCGAGTCTTCTTCGGCAGTGCCGAATACGTCACATCACGGACTTGGGAACTGCCGAACCGGTAACGGGTCTCGCCCTGGAGCTTCCCGTCGGGCTCAATGAACCGACGTCGTACGAGATGATTCATGTCGTTGTCGGTGACTTGGACTCCGGCCGACAACTCGGCGATGTGCGACGGTGTGAAGTCGTCGAAGAACGCGGCCCATCGCAACCATTCCAGCTGCTCCGGCGTCAGCAAGTCGAGCCGTGCCGCCAAAAGTGCCTGCAAGGACGCCGGAATCCCCTCCGCCAGTTCTTCGGTGCGCATGGTTATCAGCTGTTCGAGAAAGAAGGGATTCCCTTCGGCGGTCGCCACCAGTCGCTCCATGTCGTCACTGGACATGTGCGCGGAAACCTCGCTCAGATTGGCGGCGAGCGTGTGCGCGTGCTCGTGACCGAGCGGCCGGAGAACGATGGAGGTGGTGCCGAGCTGCCCGCCACCCCATTGCGGGCGTGCGTCAAGCAGTTCGAACCTGGCCAGGCAGAGAAAGAACACGGCGACTCCGTGCAGGGATTCCGCCAGGAAGGTGATCAGATCCAGCGTGGTGGATGACGCCCACTGCAGGTCATCGAGCACCACCACGACACTGCGATCACCGGCAAGCGTCGAAAACGCCTCACGGATCGCCCAGAACGTGTCCTCGACGGCGAGCCCCGACGCGCCATCGCGCAGAACACCGGCAAGCGCCGTCGCCACCTGAGGGGTGTCAGCGAACGCCTCGGCCAGGTTTCCCGTTCCCACCGCATTGAGCAGGTCGGTCAGAACACCGTCGAACGGGGTGAGCGTGCCGCCGCCGTACGGGGAGCATCCGCCGGAGACCGCCGGCGAACCCGAGGACCGGGAGACCATGATGAACTCCTGGGCCAGGCGCGACTTGCCCATGCCGGGATCGCCGAAGATCGTGCACACATGACAGGCGCGATCCTGTCGTACTCCTTCCAAGAGCAACGAGAGCTGCTTCAGCTCTCGCTCGCGGCCTATCAGTGGAACGTCGAATCTCCGTCGCACGGGCGGTTCATGGGCGCGTACCTCGCGCAGCTGCCAGGCCGGAAGGGGCTCCGCCACGCCCTTCACGTCGAGTGGCGGCACGGCTTCAGCGGTGACGGCGCCGGACACCATGCGATAAGTGGATTCGCCGAGGAGAATCTCGCCGGACGGCGCATGCTGTTCCAGTCTCGCCGCGATGTTGACGATCTCTCCGGAGACGAAGGTATGGTCGCCGGTCGCGGCGTCGACGGCCACGACCTCTCCGGTGTTCACCCCGATTCTGATCCCGATTCCACACCCGAGTTCGCGCATGAGCTCCACGTTGAGATTCGTGATGGCCGCACGCATCTCCCATGCCGCGCGTACGGCCCGGATCGCATCGTCCTCATGCACCGTGGGGACGCCGAACACGGCCATGACGGCGTCCCCGATGTACTTCTCGACCGTTCCCCCGTGGTGGATGAGGCAGGATCGCATCAGCTCGAAATATCGCAGGAGAACCGCCCGCAGCGATTCCGGGTCGAACCGCCGGCTCATCGCCGTGGACCCGCTCAGATCGCAGAACAGAACCGTTACGACCTTCCGCACCTCATGCCGGTCACGGTCCTGCGGCGCGCCACAGTCAGGACAAAAGCGAAAGCGCCCGATCTCGGCGCCACAAGAAATGCAGTTCATAACCGCCTCGGCGATAGCGGCTTTCCGTGTGGTGCACACGGAACGCGAGACGACCTGTCCGGGTCATCCGGTGAACGGCCGGTGGCCATGTCGCCACCGGCCGTCCTCCTCCCGTCACCGATCTCCACACGATCGGCCCGTGAGGATCCCGCGCGCTGCGGGCGGTCTACCAGAACCCGTTGCCAATCGTGTTGGAGTGGGCCATGACCTCCTGGCTGTCCGCGGAGGCGTCCATCCGTTCACGGATGGATCTGAGCACCGCCACTTCCGACTCGGTGAGGGTGGACAGCACCTCGAGAGCGACGCCGCCCTTGTGTCCCTCTTCGAGATGACTCTCGGGCGTGTCCGGGAGCAGTCCCGCGTCTCTGAGGCTCTGGACAGCATCAAATTCGGACATGATTGTTCCTTTCCTTGTTCCCAGTCGTTGGAGTATGAGGTGGAAGCGAGGAACACGGGCAGCGCCGCCGGCCTACCAGAAACCGCCGCCCGTGGTGTTGGAGTGGGCCAGGACCTCTTGGCCGGCCGCAGCGGCGTCCATCCGTTCACGGATGGATCTGAGCACCGCCACTTCCGACTCGGTGAGGGTGGACAGCACCTCGAGAGCGACGCCGCCCTTGTGTCCCTCTTCGAGATGACTCTCGGGCGTGTCCGGGAGCAGTCCCGCGTCTTTGAGACTACGGACAGGATCGAATTCGGACATGATTGTTCCTTTCATGTGTCGGGCCGGGCGGGCGGAGAGTCGCCTGGCACCTTTCTTTGCGTTCAGCGCGGCCGCGGCCGTCGCGATCTCACCAGAACAGCCCGCCGTCCTGGGGGCTGTGCACGTCGTCGATACCGATGGCCTCGTCCATACGTGCCTTGATCTCTTTGAGTACTTCGAACTCCTTCTCCGACATGCCGGCGAGCGCTTCCAGCTCGGCCGGTGTCGCGCCGGGCGCCAGCCCTTCTTCTTGAAGGCGTGTCATTCCTATCCCGGCCATGGGCCGCACCTCCTGATATCAACGGTGTGCTGACGGTCCGGCGCCGTCACCGAATGGTGTTCATCGACAAAGCTGACGCGGTGCCGGCTCGGAGTCACCAGAACGACGCGCCCATCAAATGGGCCTCCACGTCTCCTGCGGCCTCGTCGATTCGCCGCTGCACTGCCTTGAGGACCGCGATTTCCTCCTCCGACAGGGACTCGAGTACGGCACGCCCTTCAGCCGTGAGGAATATCGAATCCAGCGGTAGCTCTTGGTCGCTCATCTCAGTTCCTTCCGGATAAGGGCGCATATGTGAGGCTCAGAAGAAAACAGAGGGTGTCCGGCCCGGACGAGAAATATCCAGGTGCGGCGGGTATGCGGGAGGAGCCGCATGCGCGACAAGGTCTGGCTCCGCGATGATGGGGTTCGGACGACCAGGAGCGGCCCGGCGGCCCGGCATCATGGTCACCGTTCCGAGCAGTGCCAGAGACCCACCGGCGACGGCCAGCACCCAGCCCACCCCGAGGCTGGCCGCGACCGACGCCCCGATCGGCGGCGCGATCAGCATCATGGCGGTGGGCAGGACCTCGGCGGTGCCGGAGACACGTCCCAGAAGGTTCTCCGGTGTCTCGTTCTGCAGTGTCAGGCTGAACGACATGAGGATCCCCGCGGCGGCGACCCCGGTGACGATCATCGTCACCAGCAGCACAGGGGCGGCGACGTTCGCCCGCGTCAACGCGACGAGTCCGATGAACGCGACCAGTGCGCCTGCCACCACCTGGGAAGAGCTCATGAGTACCGGCGCGGGCACCCTCTCACCCCACTGACCAATGATGATCGTTCCGGCGACCGCGCCGAACCCGATTCCGGCGATCGCGAAACCGAGCATCGAACTGTCCACTCCCAGTGCGGTCACGGTGAGCGGAGACAACGTGTCGAAGGTGAACACCAGAAAGATCGTCGCGGTCATTCCCACGAGGGCGACACGGAGGCGGTGACTGCCCAGGAGGAAACCCAGTCCTTCGCGGAGCTCGGCCCAGAACTGTCGCCGCTCCGGGGCGGGATGACCAGCGGCCTGCTCCGGAAGGCGGAGGCCGGCCAGGATGATCGCCGAGAGCACGAAGGTCGCCGCGTCCGCGGCGAACGCCCAGTACGGGCCTACCGCGGCGACGAGCAGGCCGCCGATCGCGGGTCCGACGACTTTGGTGGCTTGACCGGCGAGGGTCGTCAGGGATATCGCCGCGTGCAGCTCGTCCGGGGGGCTGGAAAGCCGGATCGCCTTCCGCTCTGCCGGCTCGAAAAGCGTGCTCAGCACGCTCTTGCACATGACCAGCAGTAAGAGAACCGGGAGATTGGGAGCGACCAGGTAGCCCAGCACAAGCGCCGCACGCACCAGATCGGCCTTGATCATCAGACCACGTGGGGGCAGCCTGTCCGCCCACACCCCCATGAACGGTGCCACCGCTATCGCCGGTATCGCCACCGCCATCGTCAGCCCGGCGAGCGCGAACGCCCCTGACCGCCACACGTACGCGACGAGTGTGAGGAGGGCGATCATGTCGAGCCAGTCACCCAGCCCGGACACGATCTGGCCGGCGAAGATCCGCCGATACTGCGGCAGACGCAGCGGCGTGAAGATCCGCGGGCTAGCCATGGACCGCTCCTGCCGCCACAGGCCGAGGGACGAGATCCTCGAACACCGTGACCATGCACTGCACGGTGTGCAACGCGCTCACTCCCATGGCCACGGTGTGGGCCGTGGTCAGCGGCAGCGCGTCGATCGTGGCCATGAGTTCGTCGCGGTGCCGGACATCGAGGGCGGCGTGTCTGCTCAAGGTGCGCAGTGCGGTGCGCGGGAAGCCGGTGCGCTCAACGATGTGGTCCACCAGGCCCGGGTGTGGCGGATACCCTTCGAGGACCGCGATGTGCCCCAGCAGGCACACCGGATGGTGGTGGCGGACCCAGTAGTACTGGGTGCCGACCAGGACCGCGCTCGATGGCCTGGGCATCGCTCTCAGCAGGTCGTCTGGATCACACCCGAGAGCGGCCAAGTCCTGGCGCAGCCATTCGTCGTGCCCCCGCTCCTCTTTGATGTGTTTGGCGAGATACGCGCCCACTCCGGCTGCCACCGGGTCTCCGCCGGCCAGCTGACGGGCTTGCCGGACCGCGGTCTCCATCAGAGGCACCGTCGCCCTGATCAGGGTGTGCATCAGGACGAGGTACTCCGGATAAAGGGTGACCAGGTCCGGCGACGACCACAACCGCCTTGTCACGCCGTGGAACGCCGGCAGCGCCAGTTCGATCTTCGCTCGCAGGCGAGCACTGTTGGAGATCATCCGAGGGCTCCCGTCCGCAGATTCGCCACGGAATGAATGAGCGGATCGTCGGCCCTGTCGCCGAGCCGGTCCACCATTTCCCAGCACAGATCGCAGATGGACTTGAACCGGCGATCGGCCAGGTCGTGCAGGCGCGGGTCCAGCGTCAGCACCCCAGGACCGACATCTCCGACCGCACGCAGCAATGCGTGCCGGTCGAACTCGGCGAACGCGGTGATGAGCTCATCCGCGTCGTCGCACTGCCGGCGTAACGCCGATGGCCCACGTCCGAGGATGACGGCTTCGTTGCAGCAAGCGGATGTGCTGCCGTCATATCGGATGACCGGCGAGCGAACGAGATGACAGGCTCCGAAGCGCCGGCCAGGTGTCGTGGCGATCGGCTGGAACAGGTCCGCCGCGCGGCCATAGGGCAACAGCGGCACCCGGAGGATCTCGGCATGGTCTGCCCATTCCTTGCCCAGGGCGCGTTCCAGTAGCCCGGTCGCCAGGGCTCCGGCCTTCTCGTCGTCGACCACCTGGGTCACGATCCACACATCCTGGCCCGCGATCGCCCTGGCCGCCTGGATGAAGCGCTGGTCCGGCAGAGCGGCGGCGTGGAAGACGTCGGTGCTGAGAATCAGGCAGCCGCACCTTCGGATCACCTTTTTGATCCACTCTGGGGGATCGGCCGAGGTTGCCCACACGCCGCTCGTGACGATCGACACGTCCTTTCCCGCATCACGCAGCCGCTCCGTCGCGTAGCTCAGTCCACGACGTTCGATGAACGGCTCACCGCCCGAAATGCCGATCAGCCCGTACGAGGAGGCGCAGAGCCCCTCCACCACTTGCTCGAAGAGCCGGAAGTCCCGGATTCTGGGGCTGTCCGGGCGCGAGTCGACCGAGCAGTGCGCGCATCCGACAGGGCATCGGTCGGTGAGGAAGAGCAGCGCCGTCTTACCGCGGCTGTGCCGGGCCTCGTCGATCTCCGCGTAGGTCAGACGGCGCATGGCTGCTCCTGAGGCCGGTAGCCGAGGGTGACCATGTCCGCGTAACGCGCCGAACCGTAGCGGCGGGCGTATCCGACCGGTCCGCCGCTGGAGAGGATCTGCTGGACGCCGAGCTCCATGGCCGCGAAGCCGGGACGTTCCACCAGATCCACCGCTTTCCGCTGCGGATCCTCGGCGGACAGCGCATAGCAGGCCGCGCACTGTTCAGCGGGAGGCGACAGCCCCGCGTCCTGCGCGATCATTCTGGGACCGATCGTCCGTACGGCTCGCAGTGTCGCCGATGCACGGCTACGCGACCGGATCGTCTGCCAGGTGTCCGTGGCGCTGTGGCCGAGCTTCAGGTGCGCCGGCGCGTTCCGCCCCTGGTCGACGACGGCCTGGTTACAGCACGCGATCACGGTGCCGTCGAAGGTGACGATCGGCCAGGCCGCCACACCGCATGGGTCCGCCGTGGCC
Organism: Nonomuraea sp. NPDC049784; assembly: GCF_040659615.1. NCBI lineage: Bacteria > Bacillati > Actinomycetota > Actinomycetes > Streptosporangiales > Streptosporangiaceae > Nonomuraea > Nonomuraea sp. NPDC049784. The sequence goes on along the minus strand of NZ_JBFAMX010000061.1, from coordinate 11,999 downwards.
GACAGCGGCAGGTGGGTGAGCGTGCGCCGATCGGGCATCCACTCGGCGGCCCTGCCCGACGCCCCGACCAGCCCGACCAGCATCGGGACCCGATCTTCCAGGACGTCCCGCGCCTCGGCGGTGGCCTCAGCCAGGTAGGGATCGTCGTCGCTCATCCCCACGAGTTGAAGGCTCACATCCTTGCCGGCGTCGACCAGCCGGCGAAGAATCTTGAGCACCGCCGACCGCGGCACCTCCTCCTCGTGGAAGACATCGAGGCTCGCCGCGAAATGATCGACCTCGTCGATCGCCTCCTGGATGAGCCGGGGGATCTTCCCGGTTCTGGCGAAGAACATGCCGGACGCGACGTAGGACCGAGTCCCAACGGAACTCGCCCGGCGGGCGATGTCGCGTACCAGCCTCGGCCTGAGCAGGGCCTCTCCCCCACTCATGAGGACGATCTCCGGGTGATCCTCGGCCGTGAACGTGTCGGCGAAGCCGAGGAAGAGCCCGGCATCGTGTTCCTCGCTACTGATGAGGGAGTTCGTCGAACAGTGCCGGCAGGTCAGTGGACAGCGCCGGGTGAGCCCCAGATAAACCGCCGATCCCGGCACCGGCCGAAATCGCAGCATCTCCATCAAATGCATGCGTGCCGTCCTTTCGAGGCGCACGTTCATAATCCATCGGGTGAGTTGAGATCGGATTTAACCCGGATTTAGGCTGTCGACGATCTCGAGCGCCCCGCGCGCGATGCTCAACCCAGGGTTTTTGCCGAGTGCGCTGGAGAGGTAGGCACGGGCCTGGCCGAACCTGCCGTGGGCCATACGATGGACCCCTACGTTGAAAAGACGTAGTTCTTCGGAATGTCGTGCCTCCGGCCACGGCCCGTCGGTGAACACACCGATATTGGGATGGCCGCCGACCCGCCGCGCCACGTAGTGCGCGAGCTCGCGGGGCGAGAAGGGTTCGCAGTAGACGACAGGTTCCCGAAGAAGCTCGTCCGGCGTGAAGCGCCTGCCGCCTGCCCTGCCAAGGGGCCCCGAGGACAGGTACACATGTGCGGTATCGAGCGTTTCTCGCGCCAACGGTGTGTTCGGATACACCCGAAGGCCGCATGAATAGGCGATCCGAACTCCGCGGTCGGCGTATTCCAGCATCCACCGGATGTTCGCGTCGATACTCGCCACGGTCTCACCCCGGCGCCCGAGCAGCAGACACACCTCGGGACGCACCGCGGATCCACGAGAGAGCAGGCGGTTCAGCACATCATGCACGTGATGTGCTCGGAAGTTCTTCTGATGTGCGCGCAACCCGTCCTCGCAGAAGCTGTCCACCGCGAAACTGGGCGCGTCGCAACCGGCGGTCGCCAGCGCATCCATCAGCTTGTCCGAGAAGGGCGTGACGTTGAAGTAACCGCGCCAACCGATCTGCCCTGCCAAACCGCTGTCCCGAATGCCGGCGCACACCCGAAGGAGGTGGTCTTCATAGGGGAGATTGAGCTCGGCGTCCGCGATATGGAAGCTTCTCAAGCCATGTTCCTCGACATGATGCCGGATCTCGGCGACCACGTTGCCGACGGCCCTGTGCTCGGTTCTCCGCTGGTTCACGGGATCAGTGCAGTAAGAGCATCGGAGCGGACAGCCGCTTTTCGTCCGCACGGCCACCGGTATATTTCGTAGGCGGTAGAGCAGCTGATATTCCGGCGCGATCCGCATGGGCTCGCGAGCTTCCGCCCGGAATGAAAGCCTGGCGACCGTGCGATGGAACCCGCCGTCGTCCCGGATCACCGCATTGGGCAGGCCGCGAATGATCTCGGCCGCGGCCTGCCCATATGGTGGCCGCGCTTCCCGCAGCGCGCCGACGAGCTCAGCGAATGTACTCTCGGCCGGTCCGACGAACCCGTAGTCGAGATCGAGGTAGCTCAAGAACTCCGCTGGGCAGGCCGTGAAGCCTGAGCCGCCGACGACGCAGAGAGCGTCGGCACGCCACTCCTTGATGACATCGGTCAAGCCGCGGATCGCCGGAGCGTAGGCGACGACGTCGATCGGTGATCCATCAGGCGGAGGATCACCCGGGAGCGCGACTATGGCATTGTCTATGTTGCGGACGGAGATCCCGATCACGTCCGGCTGAAAATGCGCCAGTACGGCCCTGAGGTGGGCTTCCGGCTCGATGGCCTCGATGAATGGGTTGGTGGTGAGCACTTCTGTCGGGCCGCACCGTGCCTGGAGAGTCGCGCTGACGGTGTCCAGCCCGTACGGGCTCACCGGGACGGACAAGTTTGGATTGGCGTAGAGCAGCAGGACTCTCACGCTATTCACCCACCGCTCCTTCAAGGCATGAGATGAACGGAGAGACAAGAATGAGCTCTTCCTCGGCAGTGTGATCGTGGCCGCCGCTGCGGAGCACTCCGAACTGCGCGCCGACCGCGATCGAACGACTGTCCGCGTATTCCTGGCGGACCCGGCGGAGGACGTGGTCGCGGAACAATCCAAACGTGTGGTGGCCGGCCCATTCCCGACGCTGTGCCGCGGCGTGCGTAAGTAGTTCGTTGGCTATCTCATGGATTGCCTTCTCTGCACGTCTTTGTGGGAACCACACGAAATGCCGCCATGACCGCCCGCTGATCGGGGCGGTAACCCGCCAGGGCGTCTCCCTGCCGTCGGCCTCCACCGTGCGGTGCACCAGGACGTAGTCGCACTGAACCGGCTCCGGCGCGAACAAGCGCCAGTCCGGAACCAGACCGCCGGGGACGAGGGCTCGCAGCCGGTCGCGCCTTCGCCGGGGATGCTGGCTGAACAGGGTGACGACGAACCAGGCCGCAAGCGCGCCGGACATCAGGACCTTACCGCGGTCGTTCGACAACGCCATCGGCTCGCAGTCCCTCCTGGTTCTGGACATCCGCATCCGCCCGACGGCCGGGTGCCCCATCCCGTGTCCGGACGATCGCTGCGACGGCTGTCGCACCGGCCGTCCCGATCAGCGCCAGGTAGGGCATCACATCGCTACGACCGTCTCTTGGCCTGCGGGTCGCATAGATCACGGCGGGATGCATGGCGATGAATGCCCATCCGAAGCGCCCCAACCCCATGACGCCGCCGTTGACGAGATGGAAGGCGATCGCCGGCCAGACGAAGAGCGGGGCAAGCCGCCCGCGCGCGACGAAGACGAGCGGGAACGCGCATTCGAGAGCCAGGACACCGGCGCTGAGCGCCCTCGACACCTCCGGATGCCCGTGGAGGATGCGCCACATGGTCTTGTTGCCGAAGAGCCGCGTACTCATGATCCTGGTGAGCGCCGTTCCGTCGCGCCATGCGGGATTGCTCAGCTTCGCGTACCCGGAGGCCGTGTAGGAGAGCACGGACTGAAGGGCGATGAACCACAGACACGCGTCGGTGGTCGCGGGTCCGCCGGTCCTCGCCAGCGCGGTGGCGGTATGGACGACAACCGCTGCCTGATCTGCCCCATCTCCGCCATAGCGGTGGCGGGGCCGCAGCATCATCGTCGTGCTCGCCAGCACCAGGTTCGCACCGAGTCGTGCCCGGTTGGAGGAGATGGGAAGCAGCAGCAGAGACGCCGAAACCACCCGCGTGGCATGGATGGTGGTGGTCACCCGTCGGCCCGCGATGACATCCAGTGCCAGCCGTACCGGCCGGGGATGGCCGCGATAGGCGTGCCGCATCACCTGCCAGTTGTTCAACCCGCCGAATTCGCGATCTCGCCTTCTCGCCAGGTACTCGACGCTTGACGTGAGCCCATGAAAAGCGCAGAGACGCTCGACCGCGGATAGGGCGGTGCCTCGGCTGAGTCGTGGTGAGACCAGGATTTCCCGCATACGGAACACGTCGGCCTCCGGTATTTGTGCGGCTGCGCGGCACTCGTAGCTCGTTTTGCAGCCAAGCACCGCCGAGTATGAAAACGCTTTGAAAGCGATCTATGGTGAGCTGCTGCCGTACGGCTCCGGAGGGTCGATGCGATCGAGCAGCCGGGCGATGAGGTTCAGCGACTCCCTGATTTGCCGAAGCACGATCTTGTCCGGGTCCACGCCCCCGCTCGATGGCGGGGCGTGACAGGCGAGCGCGTCATCGAGAAGTATGCTCTGGTGAAGCTGTTGCAGCTCCGCTCCTGGTTCGACGCCCAACTCCTCGACAAGCGTGCGGCGTACGGTGCGATAGACCTCCAGCGCCTCCGCCCGGCGCCCGGACCGGTACAGGGCGACCATCAACTGACCCTGAAGGTTCTCGCGTAACGGATATTCAGTGGCCAGGGCCCGGAGTTCACCGACGATATCCGTGTGCCTTCTCAGGGTGAGCTCGGTTGCGATCCTCTTCTCCAGGACGTCCAACCGGTGTTCTTCCAGACGGACCGCTTTGGCGCGGAGGTGTTCGATGTCGAGGAGGCCGGCCAGGGCGGGACCACGCCACAGGTCGAGGGCACCGTGCAGGAGGTCCGCGCCCTCGGCAAGGGAATCATGGGTGAGCGCTCGCGTGCCGGCGGCCGCCCTGTCTTCGAAGAGGTGGATGTCCAGCTCTCCCGGCCTGACGGTCAGCGCGTATCCGGGCGCCCGCCAGGTGATCCGTTTCTCGCTGCCCAGGATTCGACGCAGGTGGTAGATGTACACCCGGAGGTTCTTCTCCGCGCTGGGAGGCGGCACGGCACCCCATAACGCATCGATCAGGCGCTCGCTGGTGACCGGCTCGTTGGGGCTGCAGACCAGCATGCCGAGCAGGATCCGCTGTTTTCGTCCCCCTAGCTGCAATCGCACCCCATTGGACCCCACCTGAAGTGGGCCGAGTGCGGCGAACTCAAGCGTGCGCAACCGTATACACCCCCATACCGGTGGGCCGGGTGTCTCAGCGGCGGTCGAGGACTGTCTCCGGTCACCCGTGGATGCCGGAAGCCACGGGTGACCGGCAGGCTTGACGATGTCGACCAGACGCATGCCGTCACACTGGCACAGCTCATTTGCGTGACGTTCGCAGCGTCAGAGCGGACATGCAAACGATCTGAAATCCGGGTGTGGCAGCCTCGGATGGGACACTCTCGTCGCACATGCTAGGGGGTTTCATGATGCTCAGACGGTTCATCGTGGGCTTCGTGCTGGCCACCGTCGTCGTTCTGGGTAGCGCGTCGGCCGCCCAAGCGGTAGGCGGGCCGGTGGTCTGCAGCAACTCTGAATGGGGATCCAAGCCCCCGGAGCCGGGGCAGTGCCCTGAGTAACTAGAAGCGTCCTGGTAAAGACGGATATGTGAAGTAGATTGGATGGATCTACAACACATCCGTCGGAGGAAGCATGCCGGACGGGGTGGAGGGGCCATCCGTTGACTTCCGCATACTCGGGCCGCTGGAGGCACGGGTCGACGGGGTTCAGTTCGACCTTCCAGGCCGGAACGTCCGGTGGCTGCTGGGCGCTCTGCTCCTCGACGCGCCCCGCACCGTTCCCGAGGACACCCTCATCAGCAGAGTGTGGGGGCCCTCCGGGGGCAGCACCGCCGCTCTCCGCACTGCCGCCTCCCGGCTGCGCCGCTGGCTGCCCGCCGGCATCACCCTGTCCTTCACCGGAGGTGGCTACAGCCTGACAGCGCCAGAAGAGAGCATCGACGCCACCCGCTTCCTCCGTCTCATGACTGCCGCGACTCGGGAGCCCGATCCGCTCGCCTCGCTGGGCGAGGCGCTGGCGCTGTGGCGGGGCAGTGTGCTGGCCGACACCAGCGAATGGCTCAGGAATGATCCGGTCTCGTACCACCTGGCCAAGCGGCGGCTCGCATGCGCCTGCCAACTGGCGGACCATGCGCTGGCTGCGGGGCGGGCAGCGGAGGCGGTCAGCGTGGTGGAGCGGATAGCCGAGCAATTTCCCTATGACGAATCAGTCCAGGCTAGGGTGCTGGCGCTGCTCGGAGCCAGTGGGCGAATAGCGGCAGCACTGCACAGATATGAACAGATCAAGCGTCGCTTCGCCTTGGACCTGGGCATCGATCCGTCCCCACTGCTTACGCAGGCCCACTCCGACCTTCTCCAAGCAGGGGACGCTCAGGTCACGGCCCATGCGCACATCACGTTACCGTTACCGAACCTGCTGCCCGCCGACATTCCCGATTTCACCGGCCGGGCCGAGGAAACGGCGACGCTGACCACGGTGCTCAGCGTCACCCGAGGAACCGCACCGCCCTTGGCCGTCGTGTCGGGACCAGGTGGGGTCGGCAAGACCACACTGGCCGTGCACGTCGCTCACCTCGTCCGCGAGAGATACCCGCACGGCCAGCTCTACATCGACCTGCGCGGCGACCAGCCGGAACCCACCCAGCCCAGCGAGGTGCTGGGACGTTTCCTGCGGGCGCTGGGAGCCAGTGCCGCAGACATCCCACCTGGGCTCGACGAACGGGCGGAAGTGTTCCGAGGGCTCCTCTCCAATCGCCGCCTCCTGCTGGTGCTGGACAACGCGGCATCCCCGGCCCAGCTCAGGCCGATACTCCCCGGCGTGGCGTCCTGCGGAGTGCTCGTGACGAGCAGGAGGCGCCTCGGCTCGCTGGCCACCGGGTGCCGGATCGACCTCGGCAGTCTTGCGCCCCATCACGCGCTCAGCCTGCTCGCGCGCATCGTGGGCGCGCACAAGGTGGACTCGGACCGGCAGTCCGCGCTGCGCCTGGCCGAGCTCGTCGGCTTCCTTCCGCTGGCGATCCGCATCGCCGGCGCCAAGCTGGCGGCCAAGAGTCACTGGGATCTGCGCCACATGGTCTCCCGGCTGACAGACGAGCGGCGGCGGCTGGACGAGCTGGCCTTCGAACAGCTCGACGTACGCACCGGCTTCGCACTTTCCTACGGCGGGTTGCCACCGGTCGAGCAGCGCGCCTTCCACCTGCTCAGCCTCCTCGACGCACCCGACTTCGCCACTTGGGTGACCGCGGCGGTGCTGGACACCAGTCAGCGCCAGGCAGAGGACATGACCGAGCACCTTGTCGACGCCAGGCTGCTCGGCGCCGCCGGCGGCCGTTACCGTTTTCACGACCTGGTCAGGTTGTTCGCCCGAGAACGCAGCGAAGCGCCCGAAGAGCGCTCGGCCGGCCCGGACGCGATCACACGTGCGCTCGGCGGCTGGTTGTTCCTGGCGCAGCACGTCTACCGCATCGTCTACGGCGGCGACTACCAGACCGTGTTCGGCACATCCCAGCGGACGTCTCTCGACGCGAACGTCGCGCGGGCTGTCGCGAAGGCCCCCTTGGACTGGGTGGAAACCGAGCGTCAGGCCCTGGTCGCCGCCACCCGGCAGGCCCTGCGCCTCGGCCAGGACGAGCTGGCCTGGGAACTCGCCTGCACATGCGCGCCCACCCTGACGATCAAAGGCTATATCGAGGAAGCATCCGAGATGCTCACCGCCGCTCAGGCGGTCGGCGACCCACGCGGAAGAGCCGCCGTGTCCTTCCGCCTGGCACTGCTCCGTGTGGATCAGGAGCGGTACGGCGAGGCCGAGGCGTACTTCGCGGCGGCCTTGCGGGATTTCGTCGCGTTGGGCGACAGGCATGGATATGCGCTCACCCTCAGCTACCAGGCCGCGTTCGACCTCTACCTGGGCCGCCCCGACGACGCGTTGCGGAAGCAACACGAGGCGCTGCAGGTGTTGCGGGAGGTGGGCGACCAGGGCGGTGAAGCCTACTGTCTGCGCAACATCGGCCAGATCCTCATGGAGAACGGTGACCACGACACCGCCCACGCCTACCTCCGCCGGGCCTTGAGCGTCGCCGACGACAGCGGCTCGCCCCGGAATCGTGCCCAGGTTCTGTACTGGACCGGTTCCCTTCATTTACGCCGCCACGAACCCACCTCTGCCGAAGCCGACTTCGAACAGGTGCTGGCCATGACAAGGCAGCTCGGCGATGTCGCAGGGGAGGCCATGGCGCTGCTCGGCCTGGGCACCGCGCGGAACCACTCGAAGGCTTCCAGCCCTCACAGCACCATCCAGCCTCTGGAACAGGCGCTGAGCATTGGCCGGCGCATCCCGTCGCGGCGTATCGAGATCCGCGTACTCCATGCCCTCGGCCAGGCGTACCTCCTCCACTCGCAACCGGTCCAGGCTGCGCAAGCGCTCACTCAAGCCGCCTCCATGGCCAGAGAACTCGGCCTCCACGACCAGGCCACCACGATCCTGCAGACGCTCGCGAGCACCTAGTTGGTCATTCACTCGGCAGGGGACCGCAGAGCCCTTGACCCTCATGTAGCCCGCGACCCGAGGCTGATGCTGTGAACAACGACAACCTGTTGAGCATCGGCGCCTTCGCCCTCGTCAGTGGCTCGTCGATCCCCGCGCTGCGGCACCATGACATACAGGTGAGTACAGCGGTCAGGGGCAGTCGACAGCACCGAGCATCATTCCGCAGCCGGCCACGACGGCGATTCCTTGTCCGCTCGACTCCAACACCATTTGGTAGCCCAGCACGGAAGGTTCCGCCGCCGACGCCAGCGCCGGCAGGAACAGCACGGTGCCGCCGGCGATCCACTGGACACGCCCCCAGACACGGGTTCCGAACGGTGACGGCCGACGGCTAGTCGACGCAGCCCTGAATGGTGTTCATCGGACTGCAGTTATCGGGGATGTTGTCACGGATAACCGAGTTCTGGATGCTGACATTGTTGTTGCCGGTGGCGATTCCGCCGCCGCCGGATCCCTTGTTCCGCGTGACCACGACGCGATCGAGCGTGGTGGTTCCCAGGTTGGAGATGCCTCCTCCCAGGCCGCCGGATGTGTTGTCGGCCACTGTGCTCTGGATGAGGTGCGACACGCCATATGCCTGGGTGTTCAGCCCACCGCCGTTGATCGGTGCACTGTTCCTGGTCAGGACGCTCTTGGACATCGTCAGCGTCCCAAAGTTGAGGATGGCACCGCCTCCGACGCCCGTCGTCGAGTTCTCGTTCAGCACGCTGCCGGAGATCGTCGCGTTGGCGTCGAAATTATTAGCGAACGCGCCACCGTTTGCTGCGTGGTTGCCGGCCATGATGATCTGGTCAAAAACCACGGTGCCCGCGTTGAGGATCCCACCGCCGAAGCCCGCCGCGCTTCCGCCCACGATGGAGATCCTTTGGACATGGAGCGTCGCCCCGGATGCGACCTCCAGGAGACGGAAGGCGTCGGGTGCGGCCGGATCGCGCCTGATAGTCGTGCTCGACCCGCCCACCAGAGTGATGTCGCCCCTGATGATCGGAAGTGCGTCGCCGGGGTCAGCCGTGGTGGTGTAGTTGTAGACGCAGTCCGTCGCGAGAAGGAGCCTGGCGACTCCGATCCCGTTGGCTGTTCTGATCTCCGTGACGAGCGCGTCCGGGTCGCACGGGACGTTCACGTCCTTCGCCAGAGCGGGCATCGCCTGTGCCGACTGCGGCACCGCCAGCGTGATCCCCGCGAGCACAGCGGCCCCCATGCCGCCGATGATTCTAGGAAAAGAGCCCATCGGGCCGCCCCTATATAGAAATGGACATTTGTCCCGTCGGTAACGAATGGCCGGTCGGCATCGCCGAAAATAGGGAAACATGCCTGGGCTAGGTGAATGTCCGGGGAGCATCTCTGTTCGGAACAGTTGACCAAGATCTGCAGGCGCCGTGGCGTCGGCCGCCTGCCCGCGTGCCCGGCGTCCAAAGTCCTGCTCTAGCCGGGACGGCGTCTCCCCCAGCGAGACGACGCGCCCGGAAGGGCTTTCCTGGCTGATCCTTGACAGATCGCGTAGCGACGCCTGTGCAGTCGTCGAGCTCTCTTCCGTGATCCCAGCGAATGGCCGGTAGATGGTTGTGCTTGAAATGGGTAAGGACAAGCACCGCGCGGGCGATGTCGGCGATCCTGCCGGAGCTTATGGCGATGTGCTGGAGGGTCCGCCGGCGGCCTTTGAGCAGGGCGGCGAATCCGCGCTCACCGAGACAGCCCAGGGCTCGTAGGAGCCGGTTGCGGGTGCGATTGTCCGGGCCGAGGAGCTGGTTGTCGGCGGGGTGTTCGATCGGCGTGTGGATGCCGCAGAGGAGCAGCGGTTGCTCGGTGGTTGCTCGCGTTTACGCGATACAGGGCGACACGAATGAGCACAGGCCGACACCACGATGGGGAGAATCCCGGACACAGCGATAGTACACACAGACGTGGAGCCCGGACGCACGTCCTAGGCGCGCTGTACGCCGTGGCCTGTGCTGCCTCGGCGAACGCGGGTTTGCCCTGCTCAAAAGCCGCTGGCAGATCCTCCAGCACATCACCGCCAGTCCCAGCGCCATCGGCGACATTGCCCGCGCGGCCCTTGTCCTCACGCATTTCGAGCGCAACTGGCTACCGGAAGTTCGCTGCGATCACCTCAATGTAGTCGGCGTGGAGCGCCGGGCTCATCAGTTTGCCGCCTCGATGATCCTCTAAGCCTGCCTGATTTAAGCGCCTTATTCGTCACTGCCTTCGCAGGGATCTTCATCGCTTTTTGGGTCTTCTCCATCGTGGCGGTGGTCCGGTCCTTCCGGCAGTTCCGTGTCCTCAAGTACACGGAACGTCGTGAGGGCCACGGAGCTCACCGGACGTGTCCGCCAACTCAAAGTTCGGGGGCGCGAGGAGGAAGCGATCCGGCTCGTACAAGTCGAACTGGCGATGCCTCCCAAGGTGGCCCGGTCCTGGGTGAAGTGCATCCAGGACGGCCGGATGGAGAATATCGTTCACCAATATTCAGCCGGGCCCTCCCCGCGGACATCCATCACCAGGTACGCGAAAACATAGGCAAGGGGCGGACCGGCGGTTCGGACCGTCACCGACAGTCCGTCTTGGCTTCTGCTGCGTGGCCGGCGGAGTTCGGCAAGGTGTCGCCTTCCAGCGCCTCCTGAGATCGCCGACATGGCGGGGAGCCGTGGTCGCCGCGCACAAATAGCCCAGCCCCCTACATCGGGAGCGAGGCGCTGGAGCCGGCTACCGCCCCCGATTGGAGGCCCCATTCGTTCGGCGAGCCAGGCGGCGTCATCGGGGTCGGCTAGGACGGCGCAGTCTCATAGCGGGCGACGAGGGCGGGCAGGGCGGTGCGCGGGGAGATCAGGTTGGTGTTGGGCTCGGTGAGGATCACGCACCCGGCGGCAGCTCGCAGCGCAGGCGGCGGGCGCGGCAGCAGCCAGGTCCGCACGGCTACGCAGCGGGTTGCCGGCGAACGGGTTCGTCATCGAGGCCACCTGCGTGTCACGCCGAGCGGCCGATCCCATCGGCATGGACGGCGTGCGCGAACGGCAGGCCCTGGATGTACCGTTCCAGCTCGTCGAGGGCCGAGTGGGCCAGGCGGCGCAGCTCGCCGCCCGTCGAGCCGGCGATGTGCGGGGTGAGGAGGACGTTCGGCAGGTCGTAGAGCGGCGAGTTCGCCGGGAGGATCTCGGGCTCGGTGACGTCGAGGACGGCGTCGATCCGGCCCGAGACCAGCTCCTTGGTGAGCGCCTCCATGTCCACCAGCGAGCCGCGTGCGGTGTTGATGAGCGTGGCGCCGTCAGAGAGCAGCCCCAGGCGCCGCGCGTCCAGTATGTGCCGGGTCTCCGGCAGCGCCGGGGCGTGCACGGAGACCACGTCGGAGGCGGCCAGCAGTTCGTCGAGGCCGACCGGCCGGGCGCCGAGCGCGGCCGCTCCAGTCTCGTCGAGGTACGGGTCGTTGATCAGGAGGTCGAGGTCGAAGGGGCGGAGCAGGTCGAGCACCCGGCGGCCGATGTGGGAGGCCCCGATGACCCCGACGGTCCTGCGGTAGTTGCCCAGCGAGGGGAAGTGCGCGGCCCAGTCGAGGGCCCGGCGCTCCGTGCGGTAGAGGTCGCGGATGCCGAGGACACGCTTGCCGGCGAACAGGATCGCGGCGACGGTGTACTCGGCCACGGGGAGCGCGTTAGTGGCGGCGCCCGAGGAGACGGCTATGCCGCGTTCCCAGCAGGCGTCCGTGATCAGGCTCTTGACCGTGCCCGCCACGTGGACGACGGCGCGCAGTCCGGGTGCCCGCCGCAGCACGGAAGCGTCGATGGCCGGACAGCCCCAGCAGGTGACGAGGACCTCGGCC